>JAGNMU010000011.1 GCA_017991005.1 Gemmatimonadaceae bacterium
ACCGCCAAGGGACAGAGTCACCTGGTCCCGGCGATTGACAAGGTGGGCGTGCTGATGATGCGCACCGGCATCGTGGTGCTCATCACCGACTGTTATGAACGCCCGGATGCGCTCGGCCGCGCCATCGATGCACTCCGCATGCGCGGACACGACGTGATCGTGTTCCATCTGGTCGACCCAGCCGAGCTGCAACTGCCGGGCGATCTGCCGGCCACGTTTGAAGATGCCGAGAGTGGCGTGCTGTTGCCGCTCAAACCCGGCGAGCTGCGCACCAAGTACCAGGCGTTGCTCACCGCGCACCACGACGCGCTGACCAAACGTATTGCCGCCGCGGGCGCCGACTATGTGCGCATCGATACCAGCGAACCGCTGGATCGCGCGCTTCACGCTTATCTCGATGCGCGCCTGTCGCGCAGTCGGGTGCGCTGAGGCGCAGCCACCATGGGACTCGGCTTTCTTGTTCCGGCGTTTCTGGCCGGCCTGGCGACACTGATTGTGCCGCTGCTCGTCCATTTGCGGCATCGCGACAAGGAACGGCCGTACCGCTTCCCGTCGCTGATGTTTCTCGAGCAGTTGCCGATTCGCACCGCGCGCCGCCAGCGCGTGACCGACTGGCCGTTGCTGTTGCTTCGGGCGCTGGCCGTCACGCTGCTGGTGCTCGCCTTCTCGCGTCCGGTGCTCACGCAGCGCAACGCGGCGGCAACCGATACGCGGAGCAAGGCCGTCGTTGTCGCGATCGATCGTTCGCTGAGCATGGGGCATACCGCGGTCTGGCCGGCGGCGCTGGATTCGGCGCGCGCGGTGATTCGCGCGCTCGGGGCGCGCGATCGCGTGGGGATCGTGTTTTTTGACGATGCGGCCGAGATCGCCCAGCGGATGACGGACGACAAGGGGGCCGCCTTGGCCGTGTTGGCGAGTGCGAAGCCCGTGCTGCGTGGAACGCGCTTTGCGCCCGCGATTCGCACGGCGCGCCAGATGTTGCTGGATGCGCCGTACGCCGCTGCCGAAATTGTGGTGGTGTCGGATTTGCAGCGCGCCGGCACCACCGGCGTGGCGGGCCTCGACCTCCCGAGCGGCGTGACGTTGCGCGCTGTGGCGGTGGCACCACCCACGCGCGCGAACAGCACGCTGCGCGCCGTCGAAGCGCGACGCGTCGTCGACAACAGTCGTGGCAACAGCCGGTCAATGCTGGCCGTGAAGGCGCGTGTGCTCTCGCGCGAACTGGGCGCGCCGCGCACCGTGACCGCGACACTGATGTTGAGCGGCCGCGAGGCCGGCACGCAGCGCGTGACGCTGGTGCCCGATGGCGAGACGGTCGTCACGTTTGCCCCGGTGGCAGCGCCGGATGGCGCGGTGGACGGCGTGGTATCGCTTGACGCCGATGCGCTGGCCGCGGACGATCGGTTCACGTTCGTCGTGCCACGCGATGACATCCTGCGCGTGGCCCTGGTGCTGCCTGACGATATCAGCACCGACGAAACGTTGTTCCTGGAGCGTGCGGCATCGATTGGTCGCGCGCCGGAAGTGGCGATCGACAAGATTCGCCCCGCCGCGATGACCAGCACCGTGCTGACGCAACATCCCGTGGTGTTTCTCTGGGACGTGCTGCCGAGTGAGTCGCTGACGGCGTCGCTGACACAGTTTGTCACCGATGGCGGAGGCGTCGTGATGCTGGCCGGACGACGGGTGGCCGGACGCGGCGCACTGCCGTCGCTGCTGCCCGCCGCGATGAAGGGGATGGCCGATCGTCTCGCCGACCGCGGAGGCACCCTGCGCGACGTGCGCTTTGAGCACGCGCTGTTCGCGCCCTTTCGTGAGACGGAAGATGCGTTTGCCGGCGCGCGGGTGCTGCGATATCCGCGCTTTGATGCCCCGCGTGACGCCGATGTCCTCGCGCGGTTTGACGATGGTCTGCCCGCCGTGCTGGAGCGTCGCATCGGTACCGGGCACGTGATTGCGCTGGCGTTGCCGCTCGATGCGCAAAGCGGCGACCTGCCGCTCCAGCCGGCGTTTCTGCCGTTTGTCCGGCAACTGATGTTGCACACGTCGGGTCGCGACGCGGTGCCGCTGTGGCGAACCACCGCGGAAAGCTGGGCGCTGCCGGAGTCGGTCAAAGACCCGGTGGTGCGCACGCCCGACGGATCGCTGCTGCGCCCCAAGGGGGATTCGCTGGGACGAGCCGTGCCGCTCGCGGATGCCGGTCTCTACGCCGCGTTCGCCGGCAGTGTCACGGGTGCGCCCGAAGTACTGACGGCCGTGAATGTCCCGCCGGGTGAGTCCGACCTCACGCCGATCGATCCAAAGGAACTGTTGCTCGGGGTTCGTGTGTCTGATGCCTCAGCGGCGGCGCAGGATGCGCCGCCGACGCCAGCCGAACTCGAGCGTCGCCAGAACCCGTGGCGTTTGCTGTTGATCATTGTCGCGCTCGCGCTTCTTGGCGAGACTTTCATGGCTACCCGCGGATGGCGTGCGATTGCCAGACGCATCCGGCCGGTTGTTCCGGATCCGGTCACTCCCGAGAGGAGCACACGATGAGCCCCGACCGTCAGCTGCTCACGACCCTTGCCGCGCTGCGTCGTCAGTGGCGCCAGCGCGTCCTGCTCGAGTCGCTCGTCTGGATTGTCATCGCGGTGCTGCTCGCCGTGCTCGCCACGATCGTGGTGTTGCGTGTCTTCAGCGGTGGCGATGGAGACAACGCGCGCGTGCTGCTCATCGCGCGCGTCATTGGCTACGGGGTCATAGCGGCGGCCATCGTGCGCGGGCTCATCATGCCGCTCATGAAGCGCGCGAGTGACGAACGATTCGCCCTCTATGTCGAAGAGCACGCGCCGGCCTTGCGCCAGGCGCTGCTGACCGCCGTCCAGGAGGCGCATCGCCCGGAAGCGGAGCGCGTGTCGCCTTCGTTGTCCGCGCGGCTGATGACGCGCGCCACCAGCGCGATCCGTCCGCTGCAGGAGCGCGCGTCATTGGAGCGGCCGCGCATGGTGCGCGCGGGTCAGGTGCTGGGTGGACTCGGCGTGATGACCGCACTGCTCTTTCTCCTGGGACCGGCTGCGCTGCGAACCGGCGCGCGGGTGTTGTTTGTGCCGTGGACCGAAGCGCAAGCCGCCGTGCCACGCCGCCTGCTGCAGGTGGAGCCTGGCAATGCCACGGTTCCGCGCGGCGGTGCGATCGAAGTGCATGCCACGCTGGTGGGGTTTGCCGCTGATGGCGCAGAGCTGGTCTTCCGCAGCGACTCGAGCGCGGAGTGGACGCGGTTGCCGATGAGCCGCGATGCCGATTCCTCCGGCTTTCGCTCGCGCCTCTTCGACCTCACCAATCCCACCGAGTACTACATCGAATCGGCGGATGTCCGTTCGGCCACCTTCAAGCTCGCCGTGAGTGACCTGCCAGCGGTCACGAACATGGCGCTCGACCTGCGCTTTCCGGCGTACAGCGGATTGCCCACGGAGCATATCGAGGACGGCGGCGATGTGGCGGCCGTGGTGGGGACGACCGTGGTAGTGCACGCGAAGATCTCGCGCCCGGTCAAAGGTGGGCAGCTGCATTTCGATGACGGCACCAATGTCGCGCTGGTGCCCAAGGGAGATTCGGCGGTCACGGGCGCCTTCGTGATCCGAAAGAGCGGCTTCTATCGCGTCGATCTCGAAACACTCGATGGCACGATGGTGGCCGGCGCCGTGCAGTATGTGGTGGATGCCATTCCGGATCGCGCCCCGTCGGTGCGTATCGAAGAGCCGGGACGTGATACGAAGGTCAGCAACACCGATGAAGTGACCATCGCCGTTCAGGCGAGCGATGATCTGGGCGTGACCAAGCTCGAGCTGCGCTATCGCGTCAATGGCGGCGAAGAAAAACGCGTCGCGATTCAGGACAGCACGGCGCGTCGGCCGCGCGATGCCCGCGGCGCTCACACGATTTTTCTGGAAGAGCTGGGACTGACACCGGGCGACCTGGTGGCCTATCACGCGGTCGCACGAGATGGCGCCGGTCATGAAGGCAGCAGCGACGTGTACTTCCTCGAAGTGCGTCCCTTCTCCAAGAACTACAAACAGTCCGAGCAACAGGGTGGTGGTGGCGGCGGTGGCGGTGGTGGCGGCCAGCAGGATTCACCGGACGGTTTTGTGCAGCGCCAGCGCGATGTTGTCGCCGGTACGTTCAACTGGCTTCGCGACAGCGCGACCACGGCAGCCAAGAAGCGTCGCGAAGACATCACCACGCTCACGATTGCCGAAGGTCGCCTGCGCGAGGATGTGGCGGGGTTGGCCAAGCGACTGGTCGAACGTGGCGTCGCGAGCACGGACACCACCTTCGCCAAGATCCAGAAGGAACTGGAAGCGGCCACGACCGAGATGAAGGGCGCCGAGGAGCAACTGGGCCGCGGACTGGGCGGAACCGCCTTGCCGCCCGAGCAGCGCGCTTTGCAGCATCTGCAACGTGCAGAAGCGTTGTACCGTGACGTGCAGGTCCAGATGGGCGGCGGTGGCGGGGGCGGCGGTGGTGGCGGCGGCGGTCAACAGGGACAGCGTCCCGAAGATCTGGCCGATCTCTTTGAGTTGCAGACCGACAAACTCCGCAACCAATACGAAGCGGTCCAGCAGCAGTCGTCGTCGCAGGCGCCGGCGCAGCGCGAAGTAGATGAATCGTTGGAGAAGCTCAAGCAGCTGGCCAACCGTCAGCAGCAGGAAAACGAGCGCATGCAGCGCATGGCTGAAGCCATGCGTCAGCGGCTCGGCCAGGACGCCAGTGGTGGTGGCGGCGGCGGCGGCGCACAGCGTGAGATGGCGAAACAGGCCGAGGAAGAAGCGCGCCGATTGGAGCGACTGGCGCGTGAGCAGAACAACCCCGAGTTGGCTGATGCCGCACGGCGCATGCAGCAGGCGGCCGACGCCATGCGTCGCGCGGCGACCGGGTCTGCGGCGCAAGGCAGCCAGGCGCTCGAGGAGCTCAATCGCGCAGCGAAGAACCTCGAAGGCACCAAGACCGACGCGACCAACCAGGGCATCCAGAAACTCGCCCAGCAGGCGCGTGAGATGGAATCGCGTCAGCGCGAGATCGCCAACGATGTCGAAGCGGCGCAGGGCGCCAGCGGTGAACAGCGAAACCAGCAGATGCGCGAACTCATGGATCGCAAAGATGCGCTCGCGCGGGATGTGGCGAAGCTGGAAGCCGAGGCTGACCGACTCTCGCGAGAAGGGCGTCGCGATCAACCCAAAGCAGCGAGCAAACTCAGTGAGGCAGCAGAGAGCATTCGCGACGCACGTCTCAAGGACAAGATCGACTTTTCCAAGAACGTGATGCGCGGCGGGTCCGTCGAGTATGCAAAATCGTTCGAAGGACAGATCGCCGAGAACCTGAAGGACGTCTCCGATCGCATGGGCGCCGCCGCCGGATCAATGCAAGGAGAATCGGCGGCTCGCCAGCAGGAGCGCGCGCTCGAGCAGACGCGCGAGTTGGTGCAGAACCTCGAGGCGCTCAAACAGCGACTCGCTGATCGGCAGGCGCAGCAGGGCCAGCAGGGCCAGCAGGGCCAGCAGGGCCAGCAGGGCCAACAGGGCCAACAGGGCCAACAGGGCCAACAGGGCCGGCAGGGCCAGCAGGGCCAGCAGGGCCAGCAGGGCCAGCAAGGCCAGCAAGGCCAGCAAGGCCAGCAAGGCCAGCAAGGCCAGCAAGGCCAGCAGGGCCAGCAGGGCCAGCAAGGCCAGCAAGGCCAGCAAGGCCAGCAGGGCCAGCAGGGCCAGCAGGGCCAGCAGGGCCAGCAAGGCCAGCAAGGCCAGCAAGGCCAGCAAGGCCAGCAAGGCCAGCAAGGCCAAGGTCAGGGCCAGCAGGGGCAGCAGGGCCAGGGCCAGGGACAGGGCCAGCAGAACCGGCAGGGCGGCGGAAACGGCGGCAACATCCCGCGGCAGGGTGGAACGCCGAACAACCAGTTCGGCGGCGGCACGCCGGGTGGTTCGCGCAACGGCCAGATGCTCCCTACCGGCGAAATTCAGCAGTTTTCGCGCGAATTCCGTTTGCGGCGCGAAAACGCGGAGGCACTCCGCCGGGACCTCGCCCAGCAGGGCGTGAATACGCGCGAACTCGATCGTGCCATTCAGGACATGCGAGAGCTCGAGAATTCGCGCGCATTCGGCGACCCCAAGAACCTCGAGGCACTGCAAAGCGCCATGATCGAAGGGCTCAAGACCTTCGAGTTCTCGCTCTACCGTTCACTCGGCATGGGCACGGACGGTCGTCCGGCGCTCGGCGCGAATGCACCCGTGCCAGCCGAGTATCGCGCGATGATCGAGGAGTACTACCGGAGTTTGGCTGGTACCGCGAAGGGTGCTGCCAAACGGAAGCCGTGACCGGGCGGCGTCAGACGACTGACGCCGCCGCCCCGCTCACGTGCCGCCGTACCATTCGTAGCCTTTGTCGCTCCAGTAGCCGCCGTTGCGCTCGGCCATGAACACCACCTTGGTCAGATACTTGGTGTTCTTGTAGCCGAGCTTGATCGGCGAGTGAACGCGTGCCGGCGCGCCATACGCCGGTGTGAGTGGCTGCCCATCTTTGCCAAACACGATCAGCGTTTGCGGGTGCATCGCACTTTCGATGTCCCAGCTCTCGTGATACCCGTCGTCGAACGACTGAAAGTCGACGATCTGCGCGTCGGGGGAGACACCGACGGCGCGCGCGAGTTCGCGCAGTGGAACGCCATGAAACTCCGCGACGGCATTCCAGCCTTCCACGCAGAAGTGGTTGACCCGTTGCGTCTGCTGCGCGAGCCCCATCAGTTGCGGAATTGAGAACCGCGCCGGTCGCTGCACGAGTCCGGATACCTCGAGCGCCCAGGGGCCTGCGCGTGTCGCGTCAAACAGCGGCACGGTATCCGATACGAAATACGAAGGAAAGCGGTTACCGGCGACAATCGCCCCCGGCGACCCGCGGTCCATGCTGGTGTGCCGAAGCAGCCACCGCTCCACGCTTTCGTTCTTCCGGGCGGCGTAGGCGAGCGCGCGCTCCGCGCCACGTGGACCGGCAGCGTCGCACCCCGCAAGGAAGGCGGCGGCCAGCGATGTCGCGCTGACCGAAAGAAACTGCCGGCGCGCGACAGGGGCCTGCGAATCGCGCGCGGTCAGCCGCTCAATGCCGCGATCGATCAACGCCACCGTCTTGAGGCGAAGAATGCGCGAACTCATGCACTCGGCTCCTTCGGGGGAATAGGTGCGGCTGGTTGCCGTCGGGGCAGCAGACCCAGCAGCGGCCGCGCATTGCGGGCAATCGGTGAGAGTCGCTCGCTGTGGCCGCCGGTAATCATGCTGCGCAGGCTATACGGATCGACGGTGAGCACCATGAAGACGTGCACCAGCGACAACGCCACCAACGCGAGCATGCTGGTAAAGTGCCAGTAGCGCGCCCAGACGTATCCGCCCAGCAGGTTGGTCAGCCATCCAAGTGATACCGGCTTCCAGATGGCGATTCCGGACACGACAATCAACGCCGCCACCACGGGCATGACGAAATAGGTCGTCTTCTGCAGCGCATTGTGTTTGCCGTGTGGCGGATGATCCTTGCGTACGAACAGATAGAAGCGGACCATCTGCCACGCATCACGCGCGTCGCCGCGTCGAGGCACCAGGTCGCGCCATTCTCCGTGCAAATAGATGAAGCCGACGTAAATGAGGCCGGTGATGACCAGCACCCACATCATCGCGAAGTGCCAATGGCGCGCACCGCCAAGCCACGCGCCGAAGGTCAGCCACGCGGGGACGCGCATCCCCTCGAACGGATAGCAGCAGAACTGCTCGCCCTTTCTCGCGAAGGCCGGATAGGCGTTGAAGATCCGCAGCCCACTGCCGACCATGATCGTGAACGCAACCGCATTGATCCAATGCGTGGCCCGTACAATCCAGTGATGTCGGGGACCAGCGTGGCGACTGGCGCTCATACGGATCCACTCGACTGACGTTCACCGGCCGCATCGAGCGTGTCGATCACGCGCGCGCGCAGCTGCGCGAGACCGGCCCTATCGAGCGTCGCGATATTGGCACGCGCGTCGCGCACGGCCTGAAGAAAACGCCGCTCGAATGCAAAGTGTGGCGGACACCGATCGCAGTGGGCGAGGTGAGCATCCACCGCCGCGAAATCCGCCGTGCTGAGCTCCCCGTCGAGGTAATCCCACAGGCGCCGAACCGTCTGCTCGCAGTCAAAGGACTGTACCGCTGTCGCGTCGTGCGGCACCGTTGTCATGCGTCACCTCGTGAAGCGGGATCAGGAACCAGTCCGGCATCGCGTCCGTACTGCACCAGCGTCTCCTGCAAGGCGCGCCGCGCGCGGAAAAGTCGCGAGCGCACCGTACCGATTGGCACCTGCATGACCTCCGCCGCCTCGGCGTAGTCGTAACCTTCGAGATCCACCAACACCACAGCACCACGCAGTGAGGGGGAGAGCTGTGTCAGCGCCGCGGCGATGGCCGGTCCGAGATCAAGTCGATCGAACAGCGCCACCTCACCCGAACTCACCAGGCGACTGTGCAACCGTGCGGCCTCGTAGCTGTCATCGGCGGGATCGGCTGCATGCGCGAGCACATCGTGCGCGTCGCGCTCGACCTCACGCAGAAATGCATGTTTGCAGATGGTGAAGAGCCAGCGTCGCATATCGGCACCGACCTGGAACGTGTGTCGGCTACGGAATGCCCGCAGATAGGTGTTCTGGACCAAGTCATCGGCATCACTCGCCGACCGTGTGAGCGAACGGGCAAAACGCGCGACATCCTCGAGGCACGCCAGCGCGGCGCCCTCAAACTCCGACTCCGCGCTCGCCGGCGCGCGTTCCCCGTGTTCGGTGTGCAACCACGCTCCCCGCAAAGGTGCCCCCTTGGCGCCCCAATCCCGCGGAGGTGCCTCTCTCAGGGAAAAGGTATCCGGCTACCCCCGAAACAGTTCCCCGCTGTGTGGTGACGACTGGCGTGCTGCGGCACCCGATTCACGGGCCGGCCCTCAAGTCGCGGACCGAGCGTTCCGATTCTCTTTAGTGGACGCTGCCGGACTCGATGACGTGACCGGCCGTCTCCGCTTGTAATGACCGTGCCATGCCGCTCGACACCACGACCAGAATGTTGGCGCCGTTCCTCGACCGACTCACGGACGACGAACTCGACGCCGTACCCTATGGCGTGATTCAACTGAATGCCGAAGGACGAATCCTGTCGTACAATCGGGCCGAGGCGGACGATACCGGATGGGGGCTCCAGCGCCCGATTCATCGCGACAATTTCAGTGAAGTCGCGCCGTCGGCTTTTGTCGCGGAGATCTTTGGACGGTATGTAGAAGCGTTTTCGTCACATCATCTCGACGACGTATTCCGCTTTACCTTCTCGCATGGTCTGCTGCCGCGCACGGTGCTGATACGGATGTACTACTCCGTGCGCACCGGGACGCTCTGGCTGTTCACAGCCAATCCTGACGGCTCACCGATTGGCGAGCGGGAAGCGCCCGTGTGCGACATCCGCGACCGCGCCACGGCGCACGTCGCGTAGACGGGACTACGATGGACGACCGCGTCCCGCCGCAACGCCGAGTCGATAGAGCGCGAGGCAGCCGCCCAGCAACGCGACCGTCAGCACGGCGAGGCGTTTCGGGCTGTTGACCAGATTCCATACGACGCGCCACGCCGGTACGGGTGGCTCCGGCGCCTTGGGAATCTGGACTTGCCGATACAGCTCCGGGGTGAACATCCCGGACGACACCTCGGCGAGTGTATGCACCACCACGTCGACCGCATCGCCATCCACGCGCACTTCGAGGAAGTTGTCGAACTGACTGGAGAGCAGGCGCGAACTGGGGAGCGAGCGCAGGATGTCGACGCTGGGCGTGGTTTCCATTGACGACTGGAAGTAGCGCACGCTATCGCGCGTCGTCGTCGAGAACTTCATCGGACCGTAGTCACCGGAGAAGACGGCGTCCACGCGTCCCGCCTTGAGCATCGGATGCACCGCGCGCCACCACTGCGTGGAATCGGGCTGCCACCAGAGCAAGTCCTGCATGAAGACAAAGGTGTGTGCGAATCCAGGTGTGGCGGTCTGCTGCTGCAGAAATGCCAGATTCGCGGAATCGAGTGTGGTCGTCCGGAAGTACGGCATCTTTCGCGTGTCGCCGTCATTCGGCACCCAGACACTGGCCAGCAGTAGCAGACGCGTGTCACCGACCGTCACGGCGCGCGGCAGCGGGCCGTATCGTTCGCGATAGACATCGCGCGTCACGAGATCGTTGATATCGTGATTGCCCGGCACGCGATAGATCGGGACCTGCAGCGTGGCAAGCGCCGAGTCGAGATGCACCCATTCCCGGACGATGGTGTCGCGCCGCGACGGATTGATGCCGACGTCTCCCCAGATCATGTCGCCGGTGAGCACCGCGAAGGTCGGCTTGAGTGCGCGCACCTTCGCGAGGAGTTCCGCGAGTTTCGGATTGGGTCCGTCTTCACCGCCGCGCACATGTCCCAAGACGACAAACGAATAGGGTGCCGCGTGTTGTGGCTGGTTCTGCGCGCCCGCGCGTGCCGTCAACGCGACACTGAGCGAGATACTGAGCGAAACACTGAGCGCAGCCTTGCCGAGTCCGCGCGACAGCCGGGAGGCCAACGGACTGTGCCCGTCATCTGTGCGGGGCGCGTGATGGCGGCTCATCGGACTCCGGGGATCGATCGTGGGGCGGACGATGCCGGCAGGAGTCGATACGACCTGAGGTCGATGCGACCGTCCTGCGGGACGGACAATCCGCTGGATTCGTCGATGCGCGTCAGGCCGGGAACCGGCTCCAATGCGATCGTGATTCGATGGTATTCGCCGGGCGGCAAGGTCAGGACGACAAAGCGCGCGGTCGCCAGATCCTCCGTGGCGGCGATGGGCTGTGCCACGTCACCCCTGCGCCCGGTGACCGTGACCTTCGCCGCACGCACATGACGACTCGAGAGCTCGAGCACCAGCGTGCCGCCGGAGGGTAACGTCCAGCGCACCGCACGCGACGCGGTACCGGCCACGCGTTCCACGCCGATGACGAGAGCGTCACGGCGCTTCTCGAGTCGATCAACGCCGCCCGCCGCGGTCCACCCGTCGGCGACAGCGCCGAAATCGTCCTCGAAGTGCTGCTCATCGATGAGCGGCGCGGGCTGCGTCGCGGTCCATTGACCCATCAAGCCGGCCACGGGCGTGGATGGCGGGACCACACCGGTTAGCTGATACAACCATCCCAGATCTGCCATCGGTGTGCCGGCGCGCGTGGCAGAGGTATCGAGGCCCGAGACCCCTTCGAGTGTCACGCGCGAGTAGTCGTCCCGCTTCCAGGGCGTGGCGTTGTTGTCGAAGATTGTGCCGGCAAGAATCGGCCATCCGCCACCACCGTACCGCCAGTTCTTCCGCCGTTCGCGAAGACCGGTCCGGCTGTTGGTGATAACATTGTTCAACACGATCGGGTCGGAGCGGTCTTTCGTTTCGATGCCGATCTCACAGCCGTCGATGAAGTTGTTGAACACAAACGGACGGCTTGCTTCGCCGACTGAAATGCCCTTGTCGCCGGAGCCGATCATGCGGTTGCCTGAAATCACCGGCGCGGACGACATCAGGTCGAGCGCGTCGTTGCCGCTGTTTTCAAAGAGGTTGTCCACGATTTCGCCCGTGGCGATATCGAGATCGAGGGCATCGGAGTTGGCCCGCAGGAACCGTGAATGCTGAATGCGCACGTTGGCGTGCAACGCGTGCATGGCGTCATCACTTCGCAGGTTCTCGCGAAATGTCACGCTGTCAAACAGCACACCCTGCACGTGGTGCACGTTCACCATACCGGTGTACTCGATCCGATTGATCAGCGCGCCCCCGCCCTGCGCGAACTCCACGTTGGCGAATACGCTGCTGTCCGCGCCGCGGCCGAGCAGCACGAAGGTGCCCCACGGCACGCCGGGCTGTTGCGGCAGCAGTCGAATCGGTTGGGCCGACGTGCCGCGCGCGATCACGCGTCCTTCGGAGACGATCGACACCTCAGGCGCCATCGAGACGGTGGTGCCGGGTGCCAGGATCAGTGTATCGCCCGCCGGGATATGCATCGATGTGGCGAGGCGCACCGTGCCACTGAGTCGATGGGTACGCGCGGTTGGCATCGGGAAGGCCCACGGGTGCCACGCCAGGCCTTCGCGCACGGGCGCGCCGTCGGCCAATGTGGTCGGCACGATCGTGCGCCCGGTCGCGCGATTGCGCAGCTCGGGTGTGACGGTGACGCCGCTGCCCAGCCCTGACAGAAACAGGCGATACGGCACGTGCCCGGCCAGGATGCGTGCCGTGCGCGTGTCCCACGCCGGC
Source organism: Gemmatimonadaceae bacterium (assembly GCA_017991005.1). Lineage (GTDB taxonomy): Bacteria > Gemmatimonadota > Gemmatimonadetes > Gemmatimonadales > Gemmatimonadaceae > Gemmatimonas. The sequence goes on from JAGNMU010000011.1 coordinate 12,329, forward strand.
AACAGCGCGATCGGTCGCGCGGGCACAAGGCGGGTGGTTGAGGCCGACGATTCTGTGCGCAGCGGAATCAGTGGATCGGAGGCATCGGGGACGCCGTTGGCATTGGCGTCGAGTCGGGCGGTGGCGCCGCTGACCGGCTGACTGACCACGAACGACACGAGATCTGCACCGACGTGGCCGCGTGTTTCGAGATCGAGTACGATGCCGGCGGCCGTCGGCGTTGCGCGGCTCGCCACCGAGTCGTTGTCGAGCCATCGCCGAAGCAGCGCGATATTCCCGCGCATCGTCGCGATCGATGACTCGGCGTCGCCCACGTCGGGAATGATGCCGGTTCGCTGACGATCATACGCGAGATACCGGCCGTATCGCGCCGTCGTGGCGTCGATCAGCCGCTTCACATCGTGCAGTACCGAATCGTTCGCCACGCGTGCGGCGATCTCCATCATGGTCGAGTCCACCACGTACGGATCGCGCAACACGGCCCGGAACAGGTCATTCAGCGGCTGTTCAGCGTTCGAGAGATCGCGCAGCCGCGTATCCCACGGGATCGAGGTGAGCTTCTGTGTGGACGGATCCTCGTACAGCAGTTGATTGTGCACCCCATCGATGTGGTAGGGATCGCCCATCAGCAGCAGATACGCAAACAGGTTGGCGTATTCGCCGCGATCGAGGCGCCCCATCATGCGCTGATGATCGGCAAAGGTGGTGCCGGCGATGTCTTCCAGCAGCAGACGCAACTGGCCTGAACCGGCCGACGTCCATCGGTCATTTGCGGACGCGCGGTCCCAGATGCGGGGATTGGCAAAAAGATTGCGCGCCGTGCCCTTCTGATACTCGCCACGCTCGGCGGCATCGCCGCGAAAGATGTTGCCGGGCATCCGGTTGAGTGGGCGCAAGAACGACTCATCGACAACTTCGATGAAGCGATACACCCCGTAGAACCGGTTGTTGAGATAGACCGGCGTGACTTCGGTGGTCGGTGCCAGCAGTCCAAACGACTGCGCCATGCGATTGGCGACGTACGACGGCAGCACGTCCTTGCCCGACAGCGCAAAGGAACGGAAGCGCTTGTAGAAGTCGTCGCGCGGCGTGCGCACGCTCAGACTGCGCTTCTCCGTGAGCCAGTGCACGCTGTTGTCGCCGCGTTTGCGGAGGCGAATCGGCAGCGACGTGCCGCCATATCGCAGCGTTCCATCAAGCCACGGAGCCCACGGCGCGTCGCCCACCACCTCGAGCGAGTCCCAGCGAGCCCCCGGCACTTCAAACCGGATCACGCCGGCGTCGTTGTCGTCGGGCGAGAATGAATCGCGCAACCGCAGACTCGCGGGCAGTTTGGCAATCATGCGCACGCGCGACGAGAATTGCCCGCGCACACTCACACCGCGCGCATACCAGTCATCGTAGACCCGGGCGCGCAGATATTCGCGCACGGAGGCGCTGAGAATGAACCCCAGCGCCAACAGCGGCAGGAACGTCAGCAGCAGCGCGTCGCGAAATCGCAACTCCTGCCACGCGCGGGCGATCCGGCGCCCGATCACCGTTCGCCCCGCACATACTGTCCGCTCGCCCACTCGGGCCAGCGCTCGAATGCCCGCCGTGCATCATCAGCGCTGGCAAACGGCGCCGTGCGCGCCACCGCGTCGGCGAGCCCGTCGGCATCGAGCAGATTGCGGTAGCTCTTCTGCACCACCTTCCAGAGTGACGCGTCCAGCTGTTTGAAGACCCGCACAGTCAGACGCACACGGGCGACACCCGACGAGGCCGCGACCGGCAGGCGCAGCGCGGCGGATGAATCCGCGGGCACCCATCCGCTGCCCGAGCGCGTCATGAAGTCACTGCGCGTGGCGGTCATCGACAGCGGCACACTGTCGCGAACGTCGGCACGACCGACCATCAGCGGCCCCACCAGCGTCGCCTGCTCGATCGCGACGGGATAGATGGACGAACCCAGCATCACGTCGCCGGACCACCCGGCGGGAAGCGCGGCAGGCAGCGCAACATCCAGTGCGTGTGGCCGACCGTCGGCAAGCACGGGGACGTCGACGATCTGGTCACCCACTCGCAGCGTCAGATGCACCAGCAGGAACGCGTCCAGAAACGTCCGGTAGGTGGCGGTGACCTCGCGCCATTCGCCGCGATCCGCGTAGTACGAGATGACCCCTCGCAGCGACGGGAGATGCGATGGAAAGAGATCGAGCGCCCGCACGTACCCGTCTCGCGCCTCGATCGCGACGGCCCACCCGCTCAGCTGGCGCTCAGCCGCCTGTGCGTAGTAGACATGGTTGCGATAGTTGAGCGAATCGAATTGCACGAGCCGTTCCCACGTCGCCATCGCCTTGCCTTTGCGCGCGGTCGCCTCGTAACTCTGCGCGAGCAATCGCAGCAGGTACTCCCGTTCCTTGTCCCGCCCCTGCCGCGACGTGCGGGCCGGGTATTCGTCATCGAGACGCGACAGGTAGGTCACCGCCTCTTCGTATCGCTTGGCCTCCACCAGCCGGGCGCCGACATCCAGGCGCTGTTCCCACCGCTGGTCATACCGGTCGGCGACGGCCTGCAGGCCGTTCAGCCAAAACAGGCGGGTGCGCGTGGGCACGAATGACGCGAACAGCAGCGCCACGCCCACCAGCCACGCGACAGACAGCCGGCGTTCATGGCGCCGGAGTACGTCAAGCCAGCTCACCGTCGTCGCGGGTGACGCCATCAGAGGTCGATGTTACCCTGGCCCGTCAGCAGCGTGGCTTTGCCGCCGCCCGTGATCGCGCGCAGGTCGCTCAGGAAGGTCGCGTCGGACACCGCCGACTTGAGCTCCACCGAAAAGACCAGCTCCGTCGTGCTGCCATCGCGCATGGTCTCCACGCTCAGCAACGCATGCTCGCGGAGCGAGCGATAAAAGAGCTCATTGAACGCGGTATCGTACGCCAGCGTCGAGGGCACCATCAGTTTGAGGAGCTGTTCGCGGCGCGAGGAGGCGCCAATCTCAAAACGCGCCAGCGCGTACGCCATGAAGCTGGCGAACAGCGTGAACACGACGGCCGGAAAATAGAATCCCGTTCCGACCGACATGCCGATCGCCATCGCGATAAAGATGAACGCGACATCGCGCGAGTCCTTGACCGGATTGCGGAACCGGATGATCGAGAGTGCGCCCACCAGTGTAAATGCACGGGCAATATTGCTGCCGATCACCAGCATGATCATCGACACCGTGATGCCGAGCAGCACCATCGCGTGCACGAATGAGGCCGAATACGAGAGGCCGCGATGCGACTGTCGGTAGAAGTATGCCAGCAACAGCAGCAGCACCGAACTCAGTCCGAGGGTGACAAACACCTCGATGAGACCGAAGCTGTTGCCGTTGGGGGCGGCCTGACGCAGGAACTCGTTCACTCAACCTCCTCGGAGACGGGACGACAGATGCGCGGCACCGCCGGCATCACGCGATAGGTATTCACCAGGTGTTCTCGCCGTTGAACAGATGCTTGTCCACCGCCGAGCAGTACTTCGACATGCGAACCATTTCGAGCCCGTGGCGGCGAATGGTTTTGGTCAGCCAGGTTGGCGCCCGGTGATCGTACTTGATTTCCATGACCGACAGCCGCGGGTCGATGATGTCATGCCCGCCGTCAAAGGGCGTGGCCAGACTCAGATCGGTTGGGTGATAACGAAGGCGCCCATCGAACGTCACGCGAAGCTCGGGATCGAACGCACCAAAGAGCGCCCGCCGCCGGTAGCGAATGGCCATGCGCGGGCGCAGATGATGCCGCTCGATCATCATGGCGATTTCGGTCGCCACCACATCGTCGGCAAACGCCGACCAGTCCATCGAGTGCTCGCCTTGTCCAAACCCATCGAGCGCCGCGGCCAGCGGCAACTTGATGCGGCGTTTGTGCAGGGTCCGATCGAGCCGCTGCTTGATCTCGACATACACCTCGTCGGAATCCGCGTAGCGGCGGAAGCGGAGTTTCCGACGGGTTTTCAGCCCTTCGATCTTCTCCCAGAAGAAGCGCAGATCATCCGTGTCCCAGTACACCGAGTGAATCGGATACCCCCATTCGGGCGAGTGCGGATCCGGACGCGTGTACGGCGCGACTTCCGCCAGCAGGGTCGGAATCCGCCGCGTGTCGACCAGGTATTTGACTTCATACCGATTGAGCGTCTGGTGTGCGCTCGCAGCGAGCGCGGCGGATGTCATGGGCGAGAAGGGCGCGTCAGAAGGGAATGGACAATCGAGGGCAGCGGGTGTGACGCGAGTCATCGGAACGTATGGAACCGTCCGGAACCCAGCAACCGTATCGACCACCCGCGTGCCGCCCGGGAGAAGACGATGCAGGCGGCGGGACGTTGCGTGCGTATCTTATCGCACCTTATGCATGCCGCCCTCGACAATTCCTGCTGCCGGCCGCCAGTCTCCGCCCCCTCGTGTTCCGGGGCGGGCCAATGACCTCGCGTGTCGGACGCGCCTTTGTGGTCCTGGGACTCGGCGAGGCCCTCGCACGCATTATCGGCTTTGCGGGCACGATCTATGTGGCGCGCACCCTCGGCGCCGAATCGTACGGGATCATCTCCGTGGCCGCGGCAATTGTGCTCTACTGCTCGCACCTGGCCAACTACTCGGTCGAATTGCTGGGCGCGCGCGAGGTGGCCAAAGGCGTCGGCGACGACCTGCAGAACGCCGGGCGGATTCGGGCCGTGGTCGACCGCTTGGTACCGCCGCTGCTGCTGGCGCGACTTGGGATTGCGGCGGCGTGCATCCTCGTGCTGGGCGTCATCGGGCTCTGGCTGATGCCACAGCCGGACGGGTTCGTGCTCGCCGTGACGGCGCTGGGCCTCCTGCCGGTCGCCGCCAGCACGCGCTTCGTGTTCATCGGGCTCGAGCGACCGATGGGCGCCGCGATTTCCGGCGTGCTCGGGGACACGCTCGCCTTGGTCGTCGTGCTGCTGTTCGTCCATGACACCACCGATCTGTCCGTGGTGCCGGTGAGTCGACTGGTGGGCGAAGGGGCCACGGCGCTGGTGATGGTGGCCCTGTTGCGCCGCATGGGGTGCGCGCTGCCCCCACGGCGCAGCCCCGAGATCGTCCGGCCGCTCTTCGCCTCGGCGACGCCGCTGGTCATGCACGCGATTCTTGGCCTCGCCATCTTCAACAGCGATCTGATCTTTCTGCGCGCCATGCGCGATGCCCGCACCGCCGGCATGTATGCCGCGGCGTACACGATCATCAGTTTTCTGCTCAATCTCGGCGTCACCTACGGCACCAGCATTCTCCCGGTCCTCACGCGTGAACAGGAGAACGGCGAACGCCAGCGCGCCACGTATCAACAGGCCATGATGCAGGTGATTGCGGTGGCTGTCCCGGTGGCCGTGGGCGGGACACTGCTGGCGGGCGGCCTGGTCGAACTGGTGTTCGGCGATGCGTATCAGGAGGCCGTGCGCCCGATGCAGATCCTGATGTGGTCGATCGTGGTAGCCTGGGTGCGCAACGTGGTGCAGATGGGGCTCGTGGCCAAGGACCAGCAGACGTTTGTGTTGCGCACCACGGCCTGGAGTGCCCTCGCCAATACCCTGCTCAACCTCGCACTCATTCCCGTGTTCGGCATGCCGGGGGCGGCCGCAGCGACGCTTGCCACCGAAGCGCTGCGCACGATCGTGGCGCTCCGGTACGCGCACCAGCTGGCCCTGCCCTTTGGCGTGTGGGCGCGCCTGTGGCGGCCGCTCGTCGCGGCAGCGGCCATGGCCGCTGTTCTGCTGACGATCCCTGTGCCGCACGTGCTCCTCGCCGTCGCGGTTGGGATGTTGGTCTACGGCGCGGCGCTCTTCGCCACGGGTGGCCTTCGCCTGCACAACGGTCGGCTCGACTTTCGCGCGTAAACGCGCGCAAATGTGTGTCAACGCGCGTAAACGCGCGGACAGCGCGTCGTCAGGACGACTGACTACGGCGCGTCGCTCACACTGCCAAGCAACTCGCCGAATCCCCAGGCGCCAAAGATCAGCAACATCGCCGGCGTCGCCGCGATAGCCCGCATCAGCGCCGCGCCACCCTGTTGCCGTCGCATGACCCGCAGCCACAGCACCAGTGGCACCAGCGGCGACTGCGCGGCAAACCGCCATCGGCCGGCCCCGTTGGTTGCCACCGTGCGATGCCGCGCGAAGCGGCGTCCCCACGCAAAACGTTCACCGATCAGCACCGCCAGTGATTCGCCGTCGCCCCGCTGCTGCTGCACCTGCAGTTCGGACGCCAGCCAGAGTCGCTCACCGGTCGACGTCAGCGCGTTGTGCACTTCGAGATCGTAGTACGTGCCCGACCACACCGACCGCGTCCGCTCGAGTGCCTCGCGCTTGTAGCAGATATTCACGTACGAGACGAAATCGCGTTCGCCCGACACAAACGGCGGCTGATACCGATAGAAGTCGCACAGATAATCGGCATGCCCCACGAGCGTCTGGCGCCCATCGGCCAGTGCGCCTCCAATCACGCCGTTCCGGCGCGCGGCATGCAGCGCGACGGCCTGCGCGGCCCAATCGCGATCGGGCACGCTGCGGTCTTCCAGCAGGCCGATCAGATCGCCCGTGGCGGCGTGCAACCCCACGGTGCGCCGTCGGTCATACAGTTCGTGCAATCCGGCGTGACTGCGCGGATCGTGCACCGTCTGCACCGCGCCGATCGCCGGAAACGAGAACTGCGGATAGGCACGGACAAACGCGTCGATCCCTGAGATGTGCTCATCCCATGGGACGATGACATCGAGCGCCGGAGCGTCTTGCTGGCTGGCGAGTGCGGCGAGACACCGACCCAATTGGTCGCCGCCGTCGACGATGCAGACGATGATGGACAGTTGCACGGCGTAAGTGTAATGGGCGGTGACACGTTGCGGAGAGAGGAAACGGCCGGGCATATTCGCACTATGCCAAGCGGTGATGCCTTCCGACGGTGGGAGCCGTAGATGACCTCCGGTGGAGCGCCGCTTGCGGAGCTGCTCGACTTTGGGCTGTGCTGTCCCCGATGCAAGGGCGACCTGATCGACCAGACAACGGGAGGCGACGGTGCCCTGTCTTGCGCGTCGTGTTCCGAGCGCTACCCAGTGCTCCACGGCATTCCCGACCTCCGCGTCGCGCCTGATCCGTACATCGGAATGGACGCGGATCGGGCGAAGGGGCAACGACTCGCCGGTGAAGGCGCGACCTCCTGGCAACAGCTTGCGGCGCGGTACTACGAGATCACGCTCGACACCGTGCCACCCGCACAGGCCCGTCGCTTTGAGGCCGGTCTGCTGGCCGCGCAACCGAGATCCGCAGCCGCGCTCGACGAATGGGAACGGTTGGCGCAAGCCGCGGTCGACTCGACGCAATCGGTCCTGGATGTCGGCTGCGGAACGGCACCACTCCTCGCCGAGATTGGTACGCGCCAGCCCGCACGCACGGGCGCGCTGGTGGGGGTCGATGTCGCGTTCCGGTGGCTCATTGTGGGTCAACAACGGTTGGCCGATGCCGGTGTGCGCGCGCATCTCGTCTGTGCGTGCGCGGAAGCGTTGCCGTTTCGTGATGCGCGATTTGGCATCATCACCTCGCAGGCAACGCTCGAGAACGTGCGTGGTCAGGACGACGCCGTGCGCGAAATGCATCGGACGCTGCGTCCGGCCGGCCGCGTGTGGGTATCGACGGCCAATCGACTCACGCCGGCGCCGGACCCCCATCTCGGTATCCCGGCTGGTGGCCTCGTGCCCGACGCCATCATGGCCGCGGTGGCCCGGCGACGACAGGCGTTGCCGCCCGTTCGCCAGCTGCTCTCTCGGCGCACGCTCAGTGCCCTGCTCCGCCGATCTCAGTTTTCCGAGGTGCGGTTCGATGTGCCATCGATTCCACTGGCGCAGCGCGCACTCGCCGGGCCGTTGCTGCGTGTGGCGGCGCAACTCTACGACGTCGCCCGCGCGGTGCCGCCGCTCCGCAGCGCGCTGACCATGGTGGGCCCCACCATCATCGCCACGGCGATCGCCGATTCGCGAGCCATCCGTCGGGAGTGACCACCGACCGTGTCGGGTGGTCCTTGAGGTGAAGCGGGGCGGACAGCGGTATATTGCCCGCTCGCCGGTACGCCGCGTGTCACACGCGGCGCGTGTTCCACACTCGTTGGAGAGTTTCGCGTCATGTCCGCGTCGACACGTCGCCCCGCTCGATTGAACATGCGGTGGTGGCATAAGTGGGTTGGCATTGCCATTGGCCTGCTGCTGTTTGGTTGGGTTGCCAGCGGGATCATCATGCTGCTGCCACAGTCCAAGGTGGCCAAGCTCGCCGGTGTATCCGAACCGGGGATCGACTTCGCGCAGGTCACCTTGTCGCCCGGGCAGGCCGCCAGCGCGGCCGCAGCCGCGCGTGGCGATACCACCGCAGACGTCGGTGCGCGCAACGTCATCTTGCGCTCGGTTCTCGGCACACCGGTCTACCTGGTCACGCCCAAACGCGGCCGCCCCAGCTTGATTGACGCCGCCACCGGCGCGTCGTTCGAGATTACCGCGGAACGCGCGAAAACCATCGGCGAGCAGGCGCTCGGCGATCTCAAGTCGACCGGTGTCGAGCTCCTGCCCACTGCGCCAAGTGGCTACTACGGCGTGGCGCCCGTCTATCGGGTCACCTACGACGACGGCGGCAATGTCGTCTCCCTGGTCTCCGCAGTGACCGGCGAAATGCAGCGCACACAGCGTGCGGATCGGATCATGACGGCCATCGGCCACAACTTCCACGTCTTCGCGCCATTCACGCAGCTGCCCGGCGGGCAGAACACCCGCAAGGGTTCGTTGATCCTCACCGGAATCATCGCGCTGGCATCGATCGTGACCGGCTATTGGTTGGCGATCCCCCGCCGCTGGCTCAAGCCGTCCGGTCAGCGCCCGTCCTGACTTCATTCGCACCGGCGACTGTTCACGGTCGCCGGTCGCCGCAGCGGTGGCCTGTGACCTGCGGTTGACGGCGGCCGTCCTGTGATGAACGATTCCCTCCCCGTGTCGGCGAACGCCGTCGTCACCGGACCGCCCGCGCCCCGTTCTGTGCTCCTGCCTCGCGTGCGAACACCCGTCTCTCCCTGTGAGGCCAGCTGCGTGGTGATGGTTTCATGTCGGTGAGATCGACGTCGCGCGACGGGATGCGCGCGGAGTGGCTCTGGCTCGGTGGACTGCTCCTCGTCGTCACGGCACTCCGTTTTGTGCACGCCGGCTCGGATCCCATGCCGCAACTCGACTGGGGATTCATTTCCGATGCGGGCACGTGGTGGAAGAATCCGCGACTCCATGCAGTCTGGGGCGTGTGGACCTTCGACGATGGCAACTTCGGCCTCCTGACTGGTCCGTCGTACACGGCGGCCATGCGCGGCATCTTCGCGATGTTTGGTGTCGGGTACGCGCAGGCATTTGCCACCAGTGCACTCAGCGGCATCGCGTGCGTGGCCATCGTGTATGCCATGACGCGCCCGGCGTATGGTGCACTGACGGCCCTGTTGGCCGCTGCATTCACGGGCATCAACGCCATGACGCTCGCGTACGACCGGTCATCGTATCCGGAGGCGTTTCAGGGCACCATGATGACCGCGACCGTCGCGGCCATCGTGCTCGCGCGCGGACGGTCGTGGGTGGCCGCGTTGGGCGGCGTGGCGGTGATCATCACCCTACTCGCCAAACCGCCCGGGTTGGTGCTGGCACCGGTGGCCACGGCCACCTGGATCGCCGTGTGGCTGCTCGAGCGCCCGTCGGCGCGTGGTACCTTCTCGTGGCGCCCGCCCATCGCATACGCACTCACGGCGACCGTCGTACTGGCACTGGTGATCCTGCTGTTTTTTGTGCCGCGCGCGGACGACTTGCTCCTGCACTTCAAGCAACAGATGAGCGATGGCGCCGCCTTCGGTTCGCGCGACACCGGACGACTGCAGCTCTTCGGCACCCGTCTCGGCATGCGCCTGAACGGCTTCTTCAGCAACGAGTGGCATCTCATCGTGCTGGCCGGTCTGTTTGGTGCCCTGCGGCTGGCCGGCGTGATTCGGCGCGAGATCAGCACACTCGAGGTGGCCTGTTGGGTCTGGATCGTGCTCGGCCTCGGCATCATGGGCATGCAGACCTATCAGCAGGACCGGCGCTTTCTCTTCCTCATTCCGCCACTGTCGATTCTGTCGTCGATCCTGCTCACGCGTGCCGTCGAGCTGGGCGCCAGCCACTGGACGAGCAGCACGACCCGCCGCGTCGGCGCTGGCCTCGCGGTCGCACTCGTGGTCTGGATCGCCTGTTTCTACGCGAGTCCGCTGCTGATGCCGCGCGGCGCGGCGCTCACCAAGTCCCTTGGCTTGCCGTGGACGCGTGGATTCGCCACCGGCATGCTGGCGTCCGTCGCGGCGCTGGTGGCGGGACTTCTCGTGGGCTGGCGCGTCCCTTCAGTGCGCGTGCGGCTGCCGGTCTTGCCGCAGCTGGCGATCGCGGCGGCCCTGCTCCTGATCATCGGCGCGCGCGCGGCGCGGCAGGTGGCCACGCGCGAGTATGGCCTGCAACAGGTGTCAGAGACGATCAAGCGCATCAGCCACGGATGGCCAATGGCGGATCGCGTCGCAGTGGGCTGGCCGGCCGGCACGTTGACGCTCGGCAGCAACGTGCTGCCGGCCAATCATGAACTCAAGGGAATGCGGGCGGCCGAACGGTTTCGGCCGCAATTTGAGCTGTATGCCGTCGCGGTTGGCGGCACGTTGAATCGAAGCGAGCACTGGGACGTGCCTGGACGGCCGCGCAAAGTCGAATGCACGACGCTGCCGATCTGGGATGGTCGTTACATCATTCACATTTTTGTGGAGCCGGACCGTCTTGCCGCGTGCCAGTTGGCGGCTCAGGCTCCTGCTCCTACTTCGTAACCCCGACGAGGCGCCGCGCGTGGCAACAGGAACCACAGGGACTCCAGGACCCGTCGGTCGCGACCTCGCGACCTGGAACGACGAGATGTACCGCAAGCATCCGACGCCGTACGGCGGCGGTATCGCGGGTGCCATCTCGGCGGCGCGCGTGCGCACCGTGCTGCGCATGGCCGATGTGCGCCCCACCGACACGGTGCTCGAAATCGGCTGCGAAAGCGGACATCTGCTGCTGCAGGTCCCGCCGTGCAAGCTGCGCATGGGCGCCGACATCTCGCAGGCGGCGCTCGACGACGCGCGCGCCGGTGCGGATCGGATGGGTGCGCCGCGCGTCGAGTTCATGCAACTGAACGCCGAGGAGCCCTTGCCGTTCGCGCGCGGGCAATTCGACGTGATCATCATTTCCGAAATGCTCGAACATGTCACGAGTCCGCGCGCAGTCCTCGAACATGTCGCGAAGATCTGCACGCCGGCCACGCGTGTCGTGATCACTGTGCCCAACGAGCGCCCGAAACTGGTCATCAAGGACTTCCTGCGGGCCATCAAACTGTTCGACCTCCTCTTTCCCGGCATCGAGGAAGGACAGAGCGAATGGCACCTGCAGCAGTTCTCCAAACCGCTCATTCGCGAGACGGTGAAGGGACTCTTCACCGTGCAGTCGATCTCCAGCGTCTGGGGCGCGCACTACGCCGCCAAGCTGACGGCGCTCGCGTGAGTTCTTCTGACCCGTCCCGTATGCACGCAATGAATGGCGTTTCCGTCACCGTGGTCATGCCTGCCTACAACGAACAGGATGGCATCCATACGGCCGTCGCGGCCGTGCAGACTCACATCCTCGACAAGGTCCCGGGCGCGGAGTTGCTCATCGTCAATGATGGCTCGCGCGACAACACGGCCGCCATCGTGGACGCCATCGTGGCAGCCGACGCACGCGTGCGGGCGTTGCATACGCCCAACGGCGGGCATGGCACGGCGCTCATGCGCGGCCTCGCCGCCGCCACGGGTGACTACGTCTTTCTGATCGACAGTGACGATCAGATTCCGCTGGATCCGTTCGCGCAGTTCTGGTCACTGGCGCACGAGAGTGATCGCGGACTGGACGGGGTGTTCGGTATTCGCCGAGTGCGGCATGATGCTCAACTCCGCATCGTCCTCACGTCGGTCATTCGCGCAGTGCTGATGATGCTCTTCCGCGTTCGCATCACCGATTCGAATGTCCCCTTCAAACTCGTGCGGCGGCGCGTCTGGTTGGACGCCAAACGCTTCATACCGGACGACACACTCGCGCCGTCGCTGTTTCTCGCGCTCTACATGAAACGCGCCGGGTGCGATATCCGCTTCGTCGACGTGGTGCACCGCGATCGTGTGGCCGGCGAAGTGTCGATTCGCCGGTGGAAGCTGGTCAAGTTCTGCGCGCGGGCCTTCCGGCAGTTGCTTGAGTTCCGCAGCGCCATCCGTCACGTCTGAGCCGCCTCATGCGCATTTTGGTCATTGGCGCCGGCCCCACCGGCATCTCCGCGGCGTGGCGATTGGCCGAACGCGGGCACGACAACTGGCAGCTCATCGAAGCCGACGCCGACGCCGGCGGACTCGCCCGTTCGTTCGTCGACGAGAACGGTTTCACCTGGGACATCGGTGGACACGTCCTGTTTTCGCACTACCGCTACTTCGACGCGCTGATGCGCGAAGCGCTCGGGGACGCGTGGATCGAACACGAACGCGAAGCCTGGGTGTGGATGCGCGAACGATGGGTGCCGTATCCGTTTCAGAACAACATCTGGCGGTTGCCCGCCGACGAGCTGGTCACCTGTCTGGAAGGACTCGTCGCGCTGCAGCGTCGCGCGCCAGACTCGGCACCACCAGCGCACTTTGCCGAATGGCTGCAGCGCGCGTTTGGCGACGGACTGTGCGACACGTTCATGTACCCGTACAACTTCAAGGTGTGGGCCTATCCGCCTGACACCATGGGCGTCGGCTGGATGGGTGAGCGCGTGGCCACGGTCGATCTCGCCCGCATCCTGCGCAATCTCGTGCACCAGCGCGATGATGTCTCCTGGGGGCCCAACGCGACCTTTCGGTTCCCCGAACGCGGCGGCACCGGTGCCATCTGGGAGGCGCTCGCCCGTCGATTGCCGCAACAGCATGTCGCACTCGGCAGACAACTCACGCGCGTGGACACGGCCGATCGCCTGGCCCACTTCAGCGACGGGACGCAGGAGCGTTACGATCGCCTGATCTCGACGATGCCGCTGGACCGGTTGCTGATGCTGCTCTCCGACCAGCCGGCGCTGACGGCGCGAGCGGGCGAGTTCGTGCATTCATCCAGTCATATCATCGGCGTCGGCTTTACCGGGCAACCGCCCGAGAGTCTGCGCACGAAATGCTGGATGTACTTCCCGGAATCCGATTCGCCGTATTATCGCGTGACCGTGTTCAGCAACTACTCGCCCAACAATGTCGCGCGCCCGGGTGAACAGTGGTCACTGATGGCGGAGGTCGCGGAATCCAGCGCCAAACCGGTCGACGCCACCCGCGTGGTTGACGACACGATCGCGAGCTTCAAGCGCGCGGGGTTCATCACCGACGCCACGGAAATCGTGAGCACGTGGCACAAGCGCATGGAGCACGGTTATCCCACGCCGTGGCTTCACCGCGACGCGCTGCTCGACGACATCCTGCCGGCGCTCGAAGCCGTCGGCATCCTGAGTCGCGGCCGATTCGGCGCATGGAAGTATGAAGTATCCAACCAGGATCACTCGGCCATGCAGGGCGTTGAAGCCGTCGACTTCCTGCTCGCGGGAATCCCGGAGCAGACGGTCCACGGGACGATGGGGATCGAGCCGCCGGTGGTGTAGAGATTCTGCTTCCTGACTCCTGGATCCGTTCCTCCTCCCTTTTGTCCTAATTTCAGGCCCATCGGTTCACACCGACACGCTTGGCGAAGGACAAACGGAAGCAGGAACAGCGACAGGAATCAGGAAGCAGGAACCTCATCGCCCAGTTACCCCCCGATCCCGATCGCCAGCCCCACCCGAACCACCACGTTCTGTCCGTTCCCCACCTTGCCGAGTCCTTTGAAGGTGCCGTAGCCGTCCACCTTGGCGGTGGCGTCGCCGAACTTGATCAAGCCGTAGGTCGCGCCAAGATCGAGATTCAGGCGCGGAGTCAGGCGCAGCAGCAATCCACCGCCCGCATTGACCTGGCCGCCGCTGGCCGTGAGCGTCGTCGCGGTTTCGGCAAACCCGTCCTCGTCGACGTCGATATCGGTTTCGATCGACTGCTGCAGGTACGCAAAGCGTGCCGACAGGTACGGAGCCACGCGAGAGCTGCCGATATCGAGCACGCGTCGCGGTTCGATGAACACACCGGCCAGGATGTCCGTGATGTCTTCAGCGCCTTCTTCCGTGAGCGAATGACTCGACATCTGCCCACCGATCCCGATCGACCACAAACTCGGCGTAAAGCGGAACTGCGCTTCGACACCCGGTCCGGCCTTGAGCCCTTCGAACGCTTCACCACTCGTGCGAACGTACAACCCCGACGCCTGGACCGAAAAGCGCTGCGCGGACTGCGCCAGGACCGTATGAGGGACAGTCAGCGCAAGCAGCGCGGCGCCGGTCAGACTGGCTATGCGAGAAGCAAACATGGTGAGGACCCTGGTGAGTGTGAGCAACGGCCCGTCCCGGCCGCGCACGCCGCCGGGTGGCTGGCTATGGTCACACGCGCAAA
>JAGNMU010000215.1 GCA_017991005.1 Gemmatimonadaceae bacterium
CTCAGTGGGCTGCTCAATGCCGCCGGTGCGCCGACGTCACCGGCGTCCACTGCCGGTACGACACCCACCACGTGGACCGATCGGTTGGTGGTCCGGCAGGAGCAGCGCACGATCGTGGTGATGCTCGCGGACGTGCAGTGGATCGAATCGGATGGCAACTACGTCGTGTTGCATGCTGGCCGCGATCGCTATCAACTGCGTGAAACACTCAGCAGTCTCGAGTCGCGGCTCGACCCCAATCGGTTCCTGCGCATCCATCGCCGCACCATCATCGAAATTCGCGCCATGAAGGAGCTGCAGCCCTGGTTTGGCGGCGATCAGATCATGATTCTGCGTGACGGAACGCGATTGCGGGTCAGTCGCAACTATCGCGCGGCGGTGGCCCGGCGCCTCGCCGGTGACGCCTGACCCCGTGAGCCCCGAGCGACGCGTTCGGTTGCTGATGCTGGCGTTCTGGGTGGTGCCGGCACTCGTCGGCACGCTCGGATTTCAGCTGGTACCGTCCCGCCTCAATCCCACGCTCTCGCTGGGCGCACTGTTGCTCGCGCAACTCGCCATCTGGGGCGCGTGGAGTGTCTGGTCGATGCTCATCTGGTGGGTAGGCGAACGCGTACCGTTCGACCGTGGCAACATGCTGCGGGCCCTGGCTGTGCACATCCCGCTTGGTGTGCTCGTCATCGTCGTACAGATCCTCGTGCAGTCGGAACTCGCGATTGCCTTCGGCATCGGCGAACGACGCGGACTCGAAAGTACCATCGTGATCGGCGTGCGTTCGTACGGCGACACGTTCGTGGTGTTGTTTTGTGCGATTGTCGGCGCGCAGGTGGCGTTCCGCTGGTACACCAACTGGCAGGCGCAGCGCGTCATTGCCGCACGCATGGGCGAGGATCTCGCACAAGCGCAACTGCGGGCTCTGCAGGCGCAGCTCAATCCGCATTTCCTGTTCAATGCGCTCAACTCCGTGGTCACCCTGATCGGACGCGACCCGGTACTCGCGCAGCGCACCGTGGTGCGGCTGGCCGATCTGCTGCGGGCCACGCTGCGCGCCGGTGACACCCAGGAAGTGGCGCTCGCGCAGGAGATCGAACTCACCCGTCGCTATCTCGATATCGAACTGGTGCGCTTTGCCGATCGGCTCACGGTCCGATGGTATGTCCCCGATGATCTCAACGCGGTGGTGCCCGCGTTTGCGCTGCAGCCGTTGGTCGAGAATGCGCTGGTGCACGGCATCGCGCGGCTCTCCGGCGCGGGCATCCTCTCCATCAGTGCCGCACACGAGGGCACCGATATTGTGCTCCGCGTCTGCGACAATGGCCTTGGCCCGACGGTGCCGTCCACCTCGCAGGGCGCCGGTGTGGGACTCGCCAATTTGCGCGCGCGACTCGTCCGGCTTTACGGTGATGCGGCGTCGCTCACGTTGCAGGCACGCGATGGTGGCGGCGCCGAGTCGGTGTTGCGCGTCCCCTTCCGTCCGGTGCTCGCGGTCGTCGCGGCCTGACGACGCGGGGTGTCTCGCCGGTGGTTTTGCACGAGGTCAAGCGGGACGCAGATGAGGAACGTGGGGCGGAGCTGTGTGCCTGCGCGTCGCTGGCCGGTGTCGTCGTATTTTTCCCACTGACTGTTCGCCACGTACACAAACCCGCCACGCCACACCGTACCGATGGTGGGTTCGTCAGCGAGTGCCGGCTGCTGGTCCAGCACTTCCACGCGCGTGATCTGCCGCTGCTCGGCATCGAGCACAAACCGCGTGATGCGTACAGGATCTACACCATTCTGCACCGCAATCACCGCGTCGCCGTGCAGGACGATGCCGTCGATGCCCAGCGACGTCGTGCCCGGCGCGTCGATCACGCGAGTCACCGTGCGGGTGTCGAGATCCACCCGTAACAGTCCGTGCGAATAGTCGGCGAGCAGCAGGCGGGACGCGCCTGGCACCGGTGCCACGCCCTGCAGCGACCGAAACAGCGGATGCCGCATGGACGTGAGCGCCGACTTATCCGGACGCAGCATGAACAGCAGCGGCGCGTACGAATCCGTGGCGTAGACGACGCCACGCGCATCAACGGCCAGGTCGCCCAGCAGATGACGCGCGCCGTCATCTGGCACCACCCACTGTCCGGTAACGGCCCCGTCGGCAATGCGCACACGCAGAATCGCATCGCGCACGACGGAATCGCCTACCGTATGCGCCGCGTAGCTCGTTTGCATGGCGGGATGTGCCGTCGTGGTGGCGTAGAGCGACGCGCCATCGGGCGCGACGCGTACGCCAAGCAGCGCGCCCACGCGCGGGTCCCGCGACACGCCAAGATCTCGCACGTGGCCGTCGGCGCGTACCTCCAGAATCGTTCGGTGCCGAATGCTGGCGACATACAGCGCTCCACTGACGGGATGCGCATCGATGCCTTCGGCGAACACCGTACTGTCGCTGATCGTGGCGAGCAGGCGCCCACGCGCGACGGGCGCGGCCGCCGATGCCATCGCCGTACGCAGCGCATCGAACGACGGCGGCGCGATCACACGCGCGACCGCGCTGTCATGTACCACGGACGGACTCGCGCGCATGGCCAGAAGCGCCGTCAGCGCGTCGCGGACCGCGGCGCTGTCCGACAGGCGCGCCGCAATGCGGGCCGTCGCCGCCCAGTATGCCGGTTGCGTTGGCCATGCACGGGCCGCACGCTGCACGAGCGGCAATGTCTCACGAAGCGTTGGCGTCGCGGCCGCCTGGCCAAAGGACGTGCGCGCCACAGCCGCCGAGTCAACCGAGGCGTTGCCCGATTGCGCGCGGAGCGTACCGGCGGAAAGCACCCCGGCGGAGAACGCAGCGGCGCAGTGCGAGACCCACCACCACACGCTGCGCGTTACCCGGCGCCGTGTCACTGTGGACTGAGGGCGGCAGGGCGCGCTGGATTGCGGTTGAGCGCTTGCTCGGCGGCCCGCTGCAATGCGCGCACCTCGTTCGGATCCACGTTGGACCCGGGAATCGTCGGTGGCAGTTGCTCCGGTGAGACGCCGAGAAGGCGTTCGACGAGCACCAGTGCCGCCAGGTACGTGCCGCGCGACGTCGGGTGCAGTCCGTCAAAGCTGTAGGTGGCGGCGAGATCACCATGCGCCGTCCACGCATCACCCGCAGGAGCAAAGACCCCGTTGATGGCGGCAGCCGCGTTCTGATACGATTGCAGGACATTGGGGAAGTCGAACAGCCTGGAGCTGTACGGCCACACCATGTACAGGACGGGTTCAGCGCCCGACGCACGCACCATCGGCGCGAACCGCGACGCCCACGTGCGCAGATGCACCTGGCTTTCCGGCAGCGCCGACGAACCCTGTTGCATCACCACAAACTCCCAGCGGGAGTCACTGAGCGCGCGGCGCGCTGTTCCTTCGTTCCAGTGGTCCTCCAGACTGAAGTTGCCAAAGGTGATCTTGCCGGCACGCACGTCGGTTTTGCCGGCCAGTCGCGCCAGCGACTCGAACATCCCGGGCAGGTCGTTGTATTCCGTGAGTGAGTTCCCGATAAACAGCACACGCGTGCCGCCATCGGGAAAGCTGGGTGCGGTCACCGCATTGAGGCGGCAGGCGGCAATCGCCGGGCTCAGGAGAAGCAGAGCCGCGAGCGTGCGCAGAGAGCGAGTTGGCCATGGCATGGCCGATGAGTACCACCACACACGGCACACGCGCCCCCCTCGGCGGTCGGGCCGTGTACGTCGACGGCTCGGACGTGCGCTGGGTGGGATCAACGGACCAATCCGGCCATTCCATCGACCATTTCACCCGCCATTCACCCGCGATTCATCTGGTCCAACGATACACGGGTCGGTACCGTTGCTTGATGGGCATTCGCACCACGCGATGCCGCCTGCCGCCACGATCGCTCCTCAGGACCGGAAAATGCGCCGACCCTCACTCGTTCGCCTGTTCGCCGCCCCCGCTCTGCTGCTGTGTGCAGCCGCCGGGCCGGTGTTTGCCCAAGCCAACGCGCCAATCATTGGCCGGTGGGATCTGACAGTCCAGAGCGCCGATCGCACGTATCCGTCGTGGGTCGAGGTCTCACTCTCCGGCAGCCGGACACTCGTGGGCCGCTTTGTCGGCGGGGGCGGGAGTGCGCGACCGATCGCCCGCGTGGAGTACAGCAACGGCGCCGTGAAGTTTGCCATCCCGCCGCAGTGGGATCGCGAAAATGCGGATCTGGTGTTTGAAGGCACACTCACGGGCGACGCGTTGAGTGGCACGATTACCAATCCCTCCGGCGAAAAGACCCGATTCACCGGCACGCGCGCGCCACTGCTGCGCCGCACCGGCCCGATCGAGTGGGGAAAACCCGTTTCCATCTTCACGGGCAAGGACTTGAGCGGCTGGAAGCCCAGCGCGGGCACCAACAACTGGTCCGCGGTGAATGGCGAACTGGTGAACACCAAGGGTGGCGCCAACCTCATCACCACCGACAGCTACACCGACTTCAAGCTCCACATCGAATTCAAGTATCCCAAAGGCGGCAACAGCGGCGTGTATCTGCGCGGTCGCTACGAAGTGCAGGTGGAGGACAACGGCACGCAGGAGCCGCAGTCCGTGCACCTCGGCGGCGTGTATGGCTTCCTCGTTCCCAACGAAAACGTCTCCAAAGGACCGGACGTGTGGCAGACGTACGACATCACGCTCATCGGCCGCCGTCTGACAGTGGTACTCAACGGCAAAACGATTATCGGCGACCAGACGATTCCCGGCATCACCGGTGGCGCGCTCGACAGCAATGAAGGCGCGCCGGGACCGATCTATCTGCAGGGCGATCACGGCCCCGTGGTGTTTCGCAACATCGTGCTCACCCCGGTCAAGGGCACGAAGTAATTCATGACCGCTACGGAACTCGAGTTCGAACGCGCCACCAGTCTTGCCACCCGTCTCGATGCCGAGATCGGTCGCGTCATCATCGGCCAAACCCACGTTCGCCGCGAAGTGCTCATCTGCCTGCTGGCGGGTGGCCATTGCCTGCTGCGCGGCGTGCCGGGGCTCGCCAAGACGCTGCTGATCAAAACGCTCGCGGACGCGGTCCAGCTCAAGTTCAACCGCATTCAGTTCACCCCCGATCTCATGCCGTCCGACATCCTCGGCACGGAAGTGATCGAAGAAGACGTGACGACCGGCAAACGGCAGGTGCGCTTCATCGCCGGCCCGGTGTTTGCGAACATCATCCTCGCGGATGAAATCAATCGCACACCGCCGCGCACCCAGTCGGCATTGCTCGAAGCGATGCAGGAGTATCAGGTCACGGTAGGCGGCGTGCGGTATCCGCTGGAGCGGCCGCTGTTCGTGTTGGCCACCGAAAATCCGATTGAACAGGAAGGCACGCACCCGCTCCCCGAAGCACAGCTCGATCGGTTCATGCTCAATGTGGTCATCGACTATCCCGATCTCGACGACGAACGCCGCATCTTTGCGGATACCACGAGCGGCGTCGAGCGCACAGTGTCGCACGTGGCCACCGGGCCGGAGCTCGAGGCCGCGCGTCTGCTCGTCCGCAGTCTGCCTGCGGCCTCCAACGTGGTGGACTACGCACTGCGATTGGTCCGCGCCACGCGCCCGGGTGACGCGAGTTGCCCGCCGTCGGTGAAGCAGTGGGTGCGTTGGGGTGTGGGACCGCGTGCCGGACAGGCGCTACTGCTGGGCGCCAAGGCTTCGGCGATGTTGGACGGACGGACCGTCCCGTCGCCAGATGACGTCACTCGGGTCGCGCTGCCCGTGCTGCGCCACCGGTTGCTGGTCAACTTCCGCGCCGAGGCCGACGGCATCTCTGCCGACCAGGTGATCGGCACGTTGCTGGCGTCGGTGCGTCCGTAGCGTGCGCGACGGCCTGATGCGGCCGCACCGGCGCGCGTACGTCTGACGGTGCCGTCGTGACGACGCTGTCGCCGGCCGTTGTTGCCGCCATCGACGATCTCGAACTCGCCGCGCGCGTGGTCGTGGAGGGACTGCGCGTGGGAGGACATCGCAGTCCGTTTCACGGCTATGGCGCGGAGTTTCAGCAACATCGGCCGTACCGGGCCGGCGACGATCTCAAGTATCTCGATTGGAAAGTCTACGCGCGCAGCAATCGTCTCTACACGCGCCAGTTTCGTGAAACCACCAACGTCTCCGTGATGCTGGTGCTCGACACGAGTGCGTCCATGGCGTTTCCGACGTCGGAGCGTGCGCCACAGGTGGTCTCCAAATTTCGCTACGCGTCCATTGTCGCGGCCGCGCTCGCGTATCTGGCGTCGGAACAGGGCAACGCGGTCGGCCTCATGACGATGACCGGCGGCGAGATGGAATACCTGCCGGCGCGCAGCGGCCGCGTGCATCTGCGGACACTCATCGCGCGCATCGACGGTCTCAAACCCGCCGGCACCTGGCAACCGGCCACCGTGATTGGACGCGCGGCAGAACTACTGCAACGTCGCGGCCTGATGATGGTGCTCTCCGACTTCTACGACGACGAGTCGGGGACACAGCGCGAGTTGCGCCACATCGTGCAACGCGGACACGACGCGGCGATGCTGCAGATCGTGGCGCGCGAAGAACGGTCGCTCGAATTTCGCCAGCAGGTGGAGCTCGAAGATCTGGAGTCGGGACAACGACAATTGATCGAGCCGGCCACCGCGAACGCGGCGTACCAGAACGCCCTCGCGGCGTTTCTCGAGCGCTGCCGCAGCTTCGCACAGCACGAAGGGATCGACTACGGTCTGCTGGACTGTGGCGAGTCGCCCGAACGCGCGCTCCGCGACTATCTGGTGCGTCGCTCGACGCGGCAGGCGTCACCAAGCCTGCCCAGCGTGCAGCACGCAACCCAGCGGTGATCATCGTTCGCTGTCGCACTGACGTCGTGTGTGCGCGCGAGGCGCAACACCGCGAGGCGCAACACCGCGCAGCGCAATACCGCAAAGCGCACCACCGCCGCGCGCGCCTCTCGCCATGATCTGGCAGACTCCGTGGGCGTGGCTCGGGCTGGCGTCGCTGCTGTTGCCGCTCCTCGTGCACCTGTTCAGCCGGCGGCACACGCGGGTGCTGCCGTTTCCGTCGTTGCGATTTCTCGAACCCTCGCGGCTGCTCCCCAC
>JAGNMU010000216.1 GCA_017991005.1 Gemmatimonadaceae bacterium
CCACCCACAGCACACCGGCGAGTGTCACGACCACCGCGCTGACCGCACTCACCAGCATGGCCTCGCGTTCGCGCGCGGCGGTTGGCACCGATTGACGGCGCGACAGCCATGCCATGATCGCAATCGCCGTATAGAGCAGACCGGTCGACAGCGCGATACCGAAGGTGGGCTGCAGCGGGTCGATCGACGGCACGCGCCCGGTCACATACGCGTCCAACGGCAGTGGGACGGCCAACACATGAGCGCCCAGTCCGATCACCGCACACAACACCGTGAGCGCGGCGGCCGTGTGCACCACGCGCGCACGCGTCGCCCCCACGGCGACCGACGCCGCGAGAATCACCAGAAACGACCATGGTCGACCGGGGGCGAAGGCGTGCACGGGCTGCACCAACTGCGGCGCACGAATCACCCAGCCGATCAGACCGGGGATCGTCGTCAGGGCGGCGAGTGCCGCCAGCCCGCGCGTCAGCCGTTCGACGCCGGCGCGCTCAGCGCTCGGCCGTCGATCGGGCATGCGTCAGGTATCGCCCATGCGGAGCCAGCGACGGACCGTCGGCGGCTCAAACTGCGAGAGACGATCGAGCAGGAGCGCCGGCTCCGACTCAATCGCCAACCATTCCTGTGGCGTGCCGCGCATGAAGCCCTCCGCTTCGACGTGTTCCAGCATGGTGACCAAGGGACGCCAGTACTGCGCCACGTCCAAAAGTCCCACCGGTTTGTGGTGCACGCCAAGTTGTGCCCAGGTCCACGTCTCGAACAGCTCTTCCAAGGTCCCAAGTCCGCCCGGCAGCGCCACGAACCCGTCGGCCATCTCCGCCAGCAGCGCTTTGCGCTCGTGCATCGAGTCGACCACATGCAGCGCCGTCAGCCCGTGATGCGCCACTTCCCGCTGCACCAGCGCGTGCGGCATCACGCCCACCACTTCACCGCCGGCGGCCAGCGTGGCATCCGCCATTGCACCCATCAAACCGACGCGGCCGCCACCGTATACCAGCGCGATGCCCCGGTGCGCCAACAGCGTGCCGAGTGTGCGCGCCGCTTCGAGATATTCGGCACGCACGCCATCGTTCGACGCGCAATACACGCAGAGTCGTTCCAGTGTGACCGCCATGCTGGGAAGCTAACGCGCGCTGGAGTCGGGGCGCGAGTCGGTGAGCCACTGCAATCGGCGCACCGCGCCCCAAAGAATCGGCGCGGTGAGCAGCGGACCTGCACATGCGATACCGAGCAGCAGCGCGGCGCTCCAATCAGACACACGTGGGACATTCCACGCGAGCGCTTGCCACAGCGTCAGGATGGCATCCAGCGACACGGCCGTTGCCGCTACTCGTGCCCCCGTGATCCACGCGCGACGACGGACGAGGCGCAGCAACGCGTACAAGAGGACGTCGAACACCACCCACGCCCACTTCACGGCGTCCGACGGAAACCACACATCCGCCGGCGCGAGCACCAGCAGCAGCGTCCACGGTATCAGCAGCCATTCGAGCGCCGTGAGCAGCGGGCCCGGACCGCGCAGTGCGGTATGGATGCCGAATCGCCAGAGCGGTCTGGCAGCGAAGGCCCGCAATCCGTCGGCGACAGCCCATGCGCTCGAGGCACCAGCCGGGTACGCCAGAAAGATCGGCTCCCAATGCTGCGGCCGGAGCTTACGCTTGAACGCCGCCAATCCAGTGAAGTTGAACAGCGGTCGCGACAGCGCGCGCATGATGCGAAGCCATGGGGCCACATCGCCGTAGAGTGGCGCCAGTCCCAATGTGGCCCACGGGGTGTCGTGCTGCGCGAGCTGCTGCATGGCCGCATCCACCAAAAGCTCCGAGGTGCCGTTGGGGGCCGAGGGGTCGCGCAGCAGATGTTCAAACAACCAGCCCTGGCGCGCCGGCACCGGCGCCATCGACAGCAGGCCGACTACCTGTTCCGCACGCTCCGCCACCAACAGTCGGCGATGCGCCAGCAGCGAAAGCGGCGCGACCTCGACGAGAAAGTGCATCGGCGGCATGGGACGCGTGGCCAACCAGTGTCGCACGACCGTATCGAGCTGGGCGCGCAGCGACGGCTGTGCGTCGATGTCGTCGGGTGTGACGCGACGCACGCGCACGCCTTTGGCCCGCGCGCGGCGCAGCTGTTCGCGCAGCGATTTGTGAGTGCGCACGTGCTCGGCCCACACGCGCGGATCCCACATCGGTTGCTCACCGAGTTGAATGCGCTGAAAGAGCGGCGACGCCGCAAGAATACCTTCGGTCGCAAAGAAACTCACACGCCGACCAGCGCGTCGCGCCGCGTCCACAAAGCCGCGTGCCACCGTGACGGCGTGCTCGGGCGCGGTGATGGGTTCGCCCGCCGCCACCCACGCCGAGCCGGTGTCTGCATACGCGACCAACCCGGGCGTCTCAGCAAACCAATGGTTGAGACCGGGGCTCAGCGCCTGAAACGCGGTACTCGTGCGGCCGAACTGCTGCACCAGCGCCAGCGCACGGTCGTCGTCGCGCAGGAGACCGTGCGGTGGCGCCGTCATCTGCCGAAGGTAGCGTGAGTGACACGACGGACGCTACCTTCGCAGCGATAGTCCCGCGACGCAGCCGCAACGCATCCGCGACGCGACCGCTTTCGTTCCATCCTGTTTGATCAGGTCTCTGCGCACCATGTCATCCGAGACGGCTCCCACGTTGCCGACCCTGCGTGTTGTCGACCATCCGCTGGTCCGGCACAAACTGACCCTGTTGCGTGATCGCGCCACGCCCACCAAACAGTTCAAGGAACTGGTGGACGAAATCGCGATGCTCATGGCGTACGAAGCCACGCGTGATCTCGTACTCGAACCTGTCACCGTGGACACGCCGCTCGAGACCACCTCCGGCTGGGCCGTGCGCGGAAAGAAACTCACGCTGGTGCCGATTCTGCGCGCCGGACTCGGCATGGTCGAGGGCATCTTGCGACTCATCCCATCGGCGCGTGTCGGACACATCGGACTCTACCGCGATCACGATACGCTCGAGCCGGTCGACTACTACTTCAAAGTCCCCGGCGACGCGAGCGAGCGTGATTTCCTGCTGCTCGATCCGATGCTGGCCACCGGAGGCAGCGCCGCCGCCGCAGTCACATCACTCAAGCGCGCCGGCGCACAACGCATTCGTTTTCTGTGCCTCGTCGCGGCACCGGAAGGCGTCGCACGACTGGCGCGCGAACATCCCGATGTCCACGTCCTCGCCGCCGGCCTCGACCGCGAACTCAATCAACACGGCTACATCCTGCCCGGCCTCGGTGATGCCGGCGATCGCCTCTTCGGCACACGCTAGCGGCGTGGCGCTTTCGAGGTATCGGGGTTTCGAGCTTTCGAGAGCACCTGAGAACGGCGAACCGCTTTGTCGCGGAGGCGCAGAGGCGCAGAGGCGTGCTGTCGGCCAGTGCGGGACCATTCCCAAAGCACTTCTTGGGGAAACCGCCACAGCCTGTCCGTCACGAGCCTCTGCGCCCCCTGCGCCTCTGCGATTAAGCAGTTCGCCGTTCGCCGTTCGCCGTTCGCCGTTCGCGCCGTTCGAAGTTCGCGCCGTTCACAGTGCGCACCGCGCACCGCTTAATCAGCCAAACCACTCCCGTGGCGACTTCCGTTGCTGCGCTGCCGCCTCCATTACCCAGGACTGCGCGTCGGTGTCGGTGACTTCCGACGGCACCCGGTCAAACCAGGCGTTGGCCTGTGTGAGATCGCCGACCCGTCGCCACAACTCGCCCACCAGATACGTCAGCACGGCGCGTTCATCCGATGGCACACCGTCGTACGACTGCAGCGCTTCGGCAAAACGCCACGCCGCCTTGCGTCGAAAGAATCGTTCGGCTTCCGAATCCAGCTCGTCCACGGCGCACCACGCGGCGCGCAGATACAGGTCGGCCAGATATCGCGCATCGCTGCCCTGCCATTCGGCCACACGCGCGGCATGTTCGTACTTGAGCGAGCCGGACGGCAGTTCGCGCTGCAGGGACGGGGCGAGCGTCGACCAGACATGCTCGCGCAGCCCTTCGGTCGGCTCGGCCGCCTCCCCGAAATCCCGCTCCACACCGGCAAAGCCGCAGTGTGTGCACAGGTGCACGAAATACGGCAGCGGCTGCATGCCAGCGGCGCGTTCGTGAAAGTCGGTGCGCTTTCCACCAAACCCATTGGTCGCGACAACTGTCTGCGAACGGAAACCGTTGTCGCAGACTGGGCAGGTGAGTTCGATGAGATGCAACGTTGTCATAGGTGGTCCACACGCGGTACACGAGACGCCGACCCGAGCGATGGCCGGTTCGATTGAGTCTCGGCACCGGGCGCGCAGGAGTTGAACCCCTCACCGCCGCGGGCTATCTTGCCCCGTCCTTTGGCGGCCGCGTGCCCGCACGTCCCCGCGATTCGCGCCGGTTTTCCACAGCCGCGCGCGACCCTTCGTCGACTGCTTGCCGTAGCGCCCCGCATGCGTTTCGTTTGGCGATGCAATTTTCGTTCGGCGAGTGTGATCGACGTGGGATCGCGCCGGTGTCCCGTGCCCCAGGTTGTTGATGTTGATCAACCTCCTCCCTGATTTTCTCGCCGTTCTCAACGCCGCCGATCGCGAAGCGGCGTATCACGCGTATTTCGATCGGCATCGCACACTCCTGACGGCGTACTGGGACAACTATGTCCTCGAGCCGTCCGGCCCACACTTCGAAGACGTCGTGCGCGCCACCGTCAACGCGCAACGCGACGACCTGCACGCACTGCTCGCCAACACCGACATTGTCGCGCTGGCTCAGCAGGCCGAGCGCCGCGTACAGCAGCTCCTCGAACCCGATGTGTCGTTCGATGTGGTACTGATGGTGGGTGTCGGGGCCGCCAACGCCGGCGAACTGGTGGTCGACGGCCGCGGCATCGCCTTTGTCTGTCTCGAACATTTCACGGGCGTTGCCAATCCCGATACGCAGGGGCTGGGTCTCGATCCCGAGCTCATCCCGCTCTGGCTTGCCCACGAAATCGCCCACGTCATCCGCTACACGTCGCCCAGCTCGCGCTCGGAAATGCGCGAACTCGTCGCCGAAGCCGGCGGGTACTACTCCTATTGGGAAACCGGCCGCCATGCGACGTTGCGCGAGCTGGTGGTGAACGAAGGGCTCGCGGTCCAGGTCTCGCGTGCCGTATCCCCGGGCCACGCCGCCTGGGAGTACTTCGGTTTTGCGCGCCGGCAGTACGCGCGCATCCGGGAACTCGAACCGCTGTTGCTCCGTGCGGCCAGCAGCGACTTCGAGCGCAACGCCCTTGGCCTCCGGCTGCGTTATCTCTCCGGTGGCATGAGCGACGAAGCGCGCACCATCGATCGCGTCGTCCTGCCCGAGCGCGCCGGCTACTTCCTCGGCGCGCGCATGGTCGAAGCGGCCATCAACGCGCGCGGCCTCGCGTGGGCCATCCGCGCCAGCGCCCACGAACTTGCCCTCGCCGCGCAGCCGCTCTCGATGGAGCGTGCGCGACTGTCGGGAGTCAGTTAGCGCACCGCGTCGGTCGCGCTACTTCCCCACGCAAAACGACGCGAACACCCGGTCGAGAATATCGTCGGTGCCGATCGCACCGATCAACGACGACAGCGCGTCGCGTGCGGCATGGAGATGGACGGCGGCGACCGTCGCCGGCAGAGCGCCCGAACGCCAGCCCTCGAGGAAGTGCGCCATTTCGATGTGCGCGTCGCGGAGTGCCCGCTGGTGTCGTTCGCGGGTCAGCATGATCTGATCGGTGGCGTCCGTCAACGAGCCGCCGTGCGCGGCAACCGCGTGATCGATCGCCTCGAGCAATGCCGTCAATCCGTCGCCGGAGTTGGCGCTGGTGTAGCACCATCCCGCCACCCGCGGCGCACTGTCGGGTCGGTTGTCGGATTTTGTGCGCACCGGAAGAATTGTCGCCGTCGTTGACGGGCTCACCGCCTCGACCGCGTGACGCACTTCGTCGTCATGCGCGCCACACGCCAACACCACATCGGCGGTGGCGAGATACCGTGCGCTGACCTCGATGCCCAAGCGCTCGAGTCGATCATCGGTTTCGCGCAGTCCGGCCGTGTCGACAAAGCGCAGCGGAATCGGCGCCCGATCGAGCAGCGCGTCGATCGCATCGCGGGTGGTGCCCGCGATCTCGGTCACCAGTGCGCGCGATTCACCCAGCACGGCGTTGAACAGCGACGACTTTCCCGCATTGGGTGGTCCGGCAATCACCACCAGCGCCCCATCGCGCAGTTGGGCCGCGCGCGGCGCGGTCGCGAGCAGCGCGTCGATGGCCTCAAGGAGCGTCGTCGCGGCGGCGGTGATGCGTGCTGGGGCAATCGGCCCATCGTCTTCTTCCGGAAAGTCGATGTCGTAGGCCAGCAGCGCTTCCACCTGCAGCACATCATCACGCAGCGACTGCACGCGGCGCGAGAGTCCCCCGTCGAGCTGCGCCAACGCCTGCTGCTGCATTGCCACCGTGCGGGCGTCCACGAGATCGGCGATCGCTTCCGCCTGCAGCACGTCGAGTTTGCCGTTGAGGACGGCGCGGCGCGTAAACTCGCCCGGCAACGCCTCACGGGCGCCCGCCGCCACACACGCGGCCGTCACCAGCGCGGGGGCGACCCGTCCGCCGTGCGTGGAGAACTCGACGAGATCCTCCCCCGTGTACGAGTGCGGCGCAACGAAGGCCGTCACCAGCGCGTCGTCGAGTGTACGTCCGCTCACGGGATGCCGAAGTCGCACGCGGGTGGCCCGGCGTGGGACGAGCGCGGATGCACCAAGGGCGCGGGCGATCTCGATCGCCCGCGCCCCTGTCACACGAATCACGGCCAGCGCACTGCGGCCGTCCGCGGTCGCGCGCGCCACAATGGTCTCGTCACCGCCGGCCAGCAACTGCGAACGCAACTGCGAACGCCATGGCGCAGGCGACGAAGCACCGGCCGGTGTCATCCCGCCATCATCCCTTCACCACTGCGGTGGCACCGCGTCCGCGCTCCTGGGCAATCAGCCACTGCTGTGGCAGCGACGCGAGGTTCTGCACCAGGTAGTACAGGTTGAGCCCCGACGCCATGCTGAAGAAGATGAACAACATCATCGCCGGCA
>JAGNMU010000217.1 GCA_017991005.1 Gemmatimonadaceae bacterium
TGAGATCTGCGAGATCTTCCGCGAGCTCGGCTTCACGATCGCGCTCGGCCCGGAAGCGGAAACCGAACGGTACAACTTCGGTGCGCTCAACTTCCCGCCGGATCATCCGGCCATGGAACTGCACGACACGCTGTACCTGGGCGACGACACGTTGCTGCGCACGCACACCTCGCCCGTGCAGGTCCGCACGTTGCAGCAGTTTGCGCCACCGGTCCGCGTGCTCGCGCCAGGTCAGGTGTATCGTCGCGATTTCTTCGATGCCACGCACGCGCCGGCGTTCATGCAGCTCGAGGGTCTCGCCGTCGACGAAGACATCTCGTTTGTCGATCTCAAGGCCACCCTCGCAGAGTTCGCCCGCCGATTTTACGGCGCGTCACGCCGTGTGCGCTTCGGCCCCTCGTATTTCCCGTTCGTCGAGCCCGGCGCGCAGATGGACGTGGAAGTGGATCTCAATGACGGGAAGGGATTGCGCTGGGTGGAGATTCTCGGCTGTGGCATGGTGCATCCCAACGTGCTCGAAGCCGCGGGCCTCGACAGCGAGAAGTACACCGGATGGGCATTTGGCATGGGCCCCGCGCGCATTGCCATGTCGCGTTACGACATCCACGACATCCGCCTGCTGTATGATTCCGACGTTCGCTTCCTGGAGCAGTTTGCTCGATGATCGTTTCGCATGAGTGGCTCAAGCAGTTCGTTCCGCATTCGCTGAGTGCCGCGCAGGTTGGTGAGCTGCTGAGCCGGCATTGCGTCACGCTGGACGGCATTCAAGCGCTCGGAGCCGACCTCGCGCCGTTTGTCATCGCGCAGGTCGTCGAGGCCGGACGTCATCCGAATTCTGACCATCTCTGGATCACCAAGGTCGATGACGGCAGCGGTACGCTGCTCGATGTCGTCTGCGGGGCGCCAAACGTCGTGGCCGGCAACAAGTACCCGTTTGCACGCACGGGTACCGTCATGCCCGGCGGGCTGAAGATCGAGAAGCGGAAGATTCGCGGCGAAACGTCGAACGGCATGCTCTGTTCGCCGCGGGAGTTGGGACTCGGACAGGATCATGATGGCATCATGACGCTCGACACGGAGGCCGCGCCCGGCACGCCGCTGCTCGACGTGCTGCCACTCGGTGATGCACGCCTCGACCTCGATGTGCTGCCGAATCGCCCCGACTTGCTCTCCCATCGCGGTGTCGCGCGCGAAATCGCCGCGCTGACGGGCGTCGAGTGTTTTCCGGTTCCGGCGGGCGACCTTGGCGATGTGGAGATCGACGCCGAAGAGGTTGAGGCGCTGGATGTCGCGATGATCGGTGGCGTGTCGGTTCGCGTCGACGATCGCACGAATTGTCCGCTGTATCTCGGTGTCGTGATCCGCGATGTCGCCGTGGGGCCAAGTCCCGCCTGGCTGCAGCAGCGACTCGAGAGCATCGGACAACGCAGCATCAGCAACGTGGTGGATGTGACCAACTACATCCTGCACGGATTGGGACAGCCGGTGCACGCATTCGATTTGGGCAGGCTCGCGCAGTCCTCGATTGTTGTCCGTCCGACGCGGGAAGGCGAAGGGCTCGTTACGCTTGACGGCGTGTCGCGCACGCTGCCGGCGGGCACCACCGTGATCTGCGACGGCGAGAAGCCGGTGGCGTTGGCGGGTGTGATGGGTGGTCAGAATTCTGAAGTCTCGGAGCAGACGACAGACATCCTGCTCGAGGTGGCTGTGTTCGATGCCCGGTTTGTGCGTCGGGTGCGGCGCACGGTGGGCCTCAACACCGACGCGAGCTATCGCTTTGAACGTGGTGTCGACGCGGACGCAGTGCGTGAGATTGCGTATATCGCGGCGGCGATGATGGTGCAGGTGGCGGGCGGTCGTATCGAGTCCACGTTGATTGTTGGCGACGGGCAACCGGACGCGCCGGCGATCGCGCTGCGACCGGCGCGGTTGGCGCGCCTGCTCGGTGCGTACGTGTCGGTGCCGGAGATTACGCGTCGCCTGGAATCATTGGGCTGCGCCGTGGCGTCCGTGACCACCGTCTCTCACGGCGACACCCTGCTCGTACAGGCTCCGTCGTGGCGCCACGATCTGCGCCTCGAAGTGGATCTCATCGAGGAGGTCGCGCGACTCATCGGCTTCGATGCGCTGCCCGATGAATTGCGCGCCTTTCGTCCGGGAAGTGCGCCGGACCACGCGCTCCACCTGGCGGGACGTCGTGTGCGCGATGTGCTGGTCGCCCTCGGCCTGTCGGAAACGCGCCCGATGCCGTTTACGTCGACGGGTGATGCGCAGTCACCGCGCGTCCGAAACCCACTGGCCGACGATGAACCGTTCTTGCGTGCGTCGCTGCTCGATACGCTCGCTCGCCGCGCGGAATACAATCTGTCGCGCATGGAGGGCAACATCCGCCTCTTCGAGATCGGAAATGCGTTCTTGCCGTCGTCCGGACGACTGCCGCGTGAGGAAGTCCGCGTGGCTGCGTTGGTGATGGGACAGCGGCGTCCGCCGCATTTCACCGAGCCGCAGCCGCCCGCGTTCGATGTCTGGGATGCGAAGGCGATTGCGGAGCGGGTGGCAGCCGCCGCCTTTCCTGGCGCGACGATAACGCTGGTTCCGGCCTCCGCACCTCGCGTCTGGGACATCGACGTGGGCGGGCGCGGACCCGTGGGGTATGTAGAGCAACTGACGCTCGACCGGCCGGTGTGGGCCTCCGATGCGTTTGGTGTCGAGCTGACGCTCGGGCTCATGCCGTCAGCCGACGTGGCCCCTCCCTCGGAGCACCGGCACGCGACGGTCATCGAGCGCGAACCAGCCGCATCGGCCGGACTGCGCGTCAAGCCACTCCCCGTGACACCGGCGGCCGAGTTCGATCTGGCGCTGATCGTCCCTGACGGGGTCACGGCGGCGACGGTCGAGCAGGCACTGCGCAACGCTGGCGGGGAGCTGCTCGAGCGCATGGCGTTGTTTGATGAATTCCGTGGGGCGGGTGTGCCCGAGGGCACACGCAGCCTGGCGTGGCGGTTGACCTATCGGCACCCTGAGCGCACTCTGCGGGACAAGGAGATCGAGGGGCGCCGTGCCCGACTGCTCGAGGTCCTCGACAAGGAACTGGGAATCCGTCCACGTGCGTCCTGACGTCGCCGCGTTTCGCGAGCTTGATACGCTCGTTCGCAACCTCACCGATCAACTCGCAGGCTATCGCCGCCGCGCGTTGGCTGCCGAATTGCGCACGCGCGAGTTGGAGCGCGACGCGGAGCAACTGCGTGCCGCCCTGGACGCCGCGTTGCACGATGCGGCGGCGGCGGTCGAATCTCGTGAGCACGCCCTCGCTGCAGCGCGTGAGGCTGCGGCGAGCGCTCGTGAGGCGCGCGACAAGCTGGTGATCGCCGAGAAGCGGCTGGCCGACGCCGCGTCCGCGAGCCCCGGGGCGCGGGCCGGCGAGGATGGACACCCGGAGAATGAACGACTGCGCGCGCGCCTGTCCGAGGCACGGGATCGCACGACGCAGCTCGCGGATCGGGTGCGCTTTCTCCGGCAGCAGATCACGCAGGGCGTCGAACGATGATGGATAACAAGTCGGTGGTGCGCGTGCGGATTGTCGGGGAGGAATACACGCTGCGCACGGAAGCCTCCACCGCGCACACCGAAGCCGTGGCCGAGCATGTGGATCGAACGATTCGGGCGATTCTGTCCAGCGGGGCGACGGTCGAGACACACAAGGCCGCCATTCTGGCGGCGTTGCAGATCACGGATGAGCTCCTGCGAGAGCGCTCCGCGTCGGACGCGTTGACCGCGGACCTTCGCCAATTGGCCTCCGATATTCGGCCACTGCTGCCGCCGGCAAAACGCGGTGAGGATTCCCCCCCGGGCGATCTGGCGTAATCCGGGGCGATTCGCCTCGCTGGGCGCGGCACAGAGGTTGCGGGTAGTCCGGCATTTCCGTACGTTCACGGTTCATGGCGCATCGAGCGCTGAACCCGTAAGTCGGTCGCCTGTCGCGACATGCTTCGGGCCTTCGGCATGCCGTGTGATGCGACGGACACTGAATCCGCGACCTGCCGCGGTGGAGCATAGATCTCATGGGAGATGTTCCCGTAGCGGCGCTTGTTGGCGCCCTGGGGCTGATCTTTGCCGTCGTTGCGTTTGTGCTCGGACGGCAATCCGGCAGCAAGGACGAGCTTCAGAAGCAGCGCAGCGCGAAGAACACGGCCGATGAAGCGGCGCAGCGCATAATCGAGGAGGCGCGTCGCGAGGCGGAAACGTCCCGAAAGAGCGCTATTGTTGCGGGAAAGGAAGAGGTTCTCGTCCTCAGGGAATCACTCGAGCGTGAGCTGCGCGATCGGCGCGGCGACGTCGAGCGGGAAGAGAAGCGCGTCCTCGACCGCGAGGGCCAGCTGGACCGCGCGCGCGAATCACTCGAAGGCCGCGAGACCGATCTCCAGCGCCGCATCGGGGAGCTCGGTGCGCGCGAGGGCCGCGCGACGGATCGCGAGCAGGAACTGGCCAAGCTGATCGACGAAGAACGTCGACGCCTCGAACAGATTGCCGGCCTGAGCGCCGAGCAGGCGAAAGCCGAGCTGATGCGCCGCATGGAAGATGCAGCGCTGGCGGATGCGTCCAACCGCGTGCGGGAGATCCGTGAGTCGGCGCGCCGGAACGCGGAGCGGGAAGCCAAGAAGATCGTGGCGCTCGCGGTGCAGCGCGTGGCGGCGGAAACAACGGCCGAAACGACGGTGTCCGCCGTTTCGCTCCCGAACGATGAGATGAAGGGTCGCATCATCGGGCGTGAAGGGCGCAACATTCGCGCGTTCGAGCTGGCGACGGGCGTCGATGTCATCATCGATGACACCCCGGATACGGTAGTGGTGTCGTGTTTTGACCCGGTGCGCCGCGAAACCGCGCGACTGGCGCTCGAAAAGCTGGTGAGCGACGGGCGCATTCATCCGGGTCGCATCGAGGAAGTCGTCGCGAAGGCCCGCAAGGAAGTGGAAACGACGATCATCGAAACCGGCGAACAAGCCGCGTATGAGGTCGGCGTGGCGGGGCTGCATCCTGAGCTCATCAAGCTCGTGGGGCGCATGCGATGGCGCACCAGCTACGGTCAAAACATTCTGGCGCATTCCAAAGAAGTGGCCTGGCTGGCCGGCATGATGGCGGCGGAGCTGGGGCTCGACGTGGCGCTTGCCAAGCGGGGCGCGCTCTTGCACGACATCGGCAAGGTGCTCACGCATGAGCACGAAGGCACACACGTGCAACTCGGCGTCGAAGTGGCGACCAAGTACGGCGAAAATCCGCTGGTCGTCAATTGTATCGCGGCACATCACGACGACGTGCCGCACGAAAGCGAAGTCTCGGTGCTGGTGCAGGCCGGCGATTCCATCTCGGGATCACGGCCAGGCGCGCGTCGTGAAGCGTTTGAAACGTACGTGAAGCGACTGGAAGGACTCGAGAAAATCGCATCGAGCTATCGCGGCGTCGAGCGAGTCTTTGCGATTCAGGCGGGGCGCGAGGTTCGTGTGGTGGTGACGCCAGAGCAGGTGGATGACACACGGATGACGGCGCTCTCAGAAGAAATCGCCCGTCGCATCGAGTCGGAACTGCAGTATCCGGGGCAAATCAAGGTGGTCGTCATTCGCGAGAGCCGGGCGGTGGATTTTGCGCGCTGAACTGATCGATGGCAAAGCGATCGCCGCGGCGATTCGCGCGGAAGTGGCACAGGACGTCGCCGCGCTTGCAGCGCGGGGCGTCGTGCCAGGACTGACGGTGGTGCTCGTCGGAGACGATGGCGCCAGCGCCACCTACGTCGGCGCGAAAGAGAAAGCGTCGAAAGAGGCCGGCATGGCTGGCCGGACGATCCGCCTGCCGGCGGAGACGTCGCAAGACGAATTGTTGCGACTCGTGGAATCACTCAATGCGGATGAGCAGGTGCACGGCATTCTCGTGCAGATGCCGCTTCCGCGACACATCGATCCCGATACGGTGATCCGGCACATTCGGCCGGAGAAGGATGTGGACGGATTCCATCCGGTGAACGTCGGCAAGCTGCTGATCGGCCACACTGATGGATTTGTCTCCTGCACGCCAGCGGGTGTCATCGAGTTGCTGCTGCGCAGTGGCGTCGAGACGCGCGGCGCCGACGCGGTGATCGTCGGCCGCAGCAACATCGTGGGCAAACCGATGGCGGCGCTGCTCGTGCAGGCGCGCGCCGGTGGCGACGCCACCGTGACGATCTGCCACAGTCGTTCGCGCGATCTCGCGTTGCATACGCGGCGCGCTGACATCCTCGTGGTCGCCGCGGGACGCGCCGAGATGATCACGGGTGATATGATCAAACCCGGTGCGGTGGTGATCGATGTCGGGATGAATCACGTCCCCGATGCGACGCGGGCCAAGGGCACGCGACTGACCGGCGATGTGCACTTCGCAAGTGCGGTCGAGGTCGCGTCCAAAATCACGCCCGTGCCAGGCGGCGTCGGGCCGATGACGATTGCGATGTTGCTGCGCAATACGGTGCGCGCGGCATCGCAGGCGTTCGATCTGGCCACGGTGTAGTGGCGTAGTGGTGCGGCGAACAAGCGGATATGGGCCGCCAGCGGCGGCCGAGGACGGAACGCCCGGGAGCGCACCGGAAAACGCGATCGCGGTGCACACGCTCACATCCGCCGCCAAAGATCTCGTCGAAGGGGCTTTCCCCCCGCTCTGGGTGCGCGGGGAGATCAGCGACTTCAAGGCGCATCGCAACGGCCACTGGTACTTCGCGCTGCGCGACGCAGACGCGCAGGTGAAGTGTGTGGTGTGGAGTGCCCAGCAGCGGCGCATTCCGGCGACGCCCGACGATGGCATGCAGGTGCTCGCCTTCGGACAGATGACCGTTTGGCCGGTTCGCGGCGATCTGCAGTTCTCCGTGCGAGCGATCGAGGCGGCCGGCGACGGCTTGTGGCGTAAGGCGCTGGAACCGACACGGGTGCGTCTGGAGCAGTACGGGTTACTCGATCCGGCACGTACGCGCATCCGACCGGCGTGTCCTCGGCGCG
>JAGNMU010000218.1 GCA_017991005.1 Gemmatimonadaceae bacterium
AAGCCGTGCACGTACGGGCGCTGCACGCCGCGAGTCTCCGGCAGTCACGGGAAAAACTCGTGATGTATCTCACCGGGTGGACCGGCGGACCGCCGATCTACGTCGAGAAATTCGGCCACCCGCGTCTCCGCCAGCGACACATGCCCTTTGTCATCGGTGCACGTGAACGCGACGAATGGCTCTGGTGCATGGAACGCGCGCTTGGCGAACAGCCCATGCCGGAGGAACTCCGTGCGCACCTGTGGCAGCGCATGCGTGAACTGGCCGATTTCATGCGCAATACCGCCGACTGACACAGGCGCTGCCGAGCCGGTCAGTCCTTGAGCTTGGGTTCGGGCCAGCGTGTGAGCGTCAGTTTGAGGCGCCAACGCGTGCCGCCCGGCACACTTGCATCCGGCTCGAGCGTGGCCGCGTTCACATCAAAACCCGGCACGGGGAGCACCAGCCCCTTGGGCAAACGCGCGTTGCGGGCACCGTCGCGCAAGGGAATGTCGTCGGTGAACCGGCCGTTCGCCGCGCGCCCGTATACGCGCATCGGCTCGAGTTGCGCACTCGTCCCGTTTTCAAAGTGATCGAGATCGATCGCCGTCAGCCATGGACGCCCGGCGTACTCCAGCTCCACCGCCACTTGCACGTGTCGCGTCCGCTCGCGTGACGCGACCAGACTGGTGAAGAAGTTGGTGGGCATCTTGTGGCGCCGATCATCGAGCACCAACGGTCCGGTGACGTGCACCATGCCATCGTCGCCGGTCACCAACGCCGTACCGGCGTCGGGTGCCTGCCACGTGAGTGCGGTCCCCAATACCACGCGAAGCGGAAGGCCAGCCGCAGGCGTGCGGTCGGGCGAGAGCACCGTGACGTGTACATCGAGAGTGACGGGAGGCGTCACGGCTGATTGAGACTGAGCATTCGTGTAAGCTAGTGCCTGCACCGCCACGAAACGGAGCAAGAGTGCGCGGCGTATCACCCTCGCCTACGCCTGATCGACGTAGGCGGGGGTGCTGTCGCAGTGCAGGCACTGAAACACGAACGCCGTGGGTGCCTCCTCGCGCGCCAGTGACTCGAGAATGCGGCGGGCCGCGCCGCCGCTGACACCGAGCTCGTGCACAATGTGCATCATCAGGGGCCCTTCCAGTCGCGGAAATTGCGCCCGAATCTCCTCGATGCCGAATGCGCCGATAAACGCTGCGGGCTCGTTGCAGCAGGCCAGCCAGCGTTCACCTTGCCACGCATGGAAGCCCGGCGTTCGCTCCATCAGTTCGGCGCGTTGCGCATCGGAGGCGTCGTCAATCGACTCGGAGTCTGTGAACGTCGCCTCGAAGGTGCGGTATGCCGTCCCGTCCGCGATGCACCACGGACACAACCGGTCCTCGATGTCGGCCTCGGTATAGACGGGGCCGACATACAGAAAGCCTCGGGGCCGCTGGCAGGCGACGCAGCTGTCCGGCGAGGCAACGACACTGCCGGTCGCAATCGGATCGGGATGATAACGAAAGGACGGCAGTGCTTCCGCCGGCGCCGTCATTTCTCCGACAGCGTCTTGAGCTGTTGCAGTCCGCGCTCAAAATCGCCGCCCACCATCTTGTCCATGCTCACGAACGTGGTCATGACTTTCGTCATGTACGGCGACGGCCCGGACATCTTCCAGCTCACATCGGTGCCGGTGGACGTCGGGGTCATCGTGAACACGGTGACGTTGTGCGCCTCGATCGGCGTCAGAAAGTCGAGTTTGATGGTCACACTGGTCGACGGCGTCGCCTCGGTGATTTCCATCTTGCCCGACCCGACGTCGGAATTGCCCGTCCATTCGTACGTCGCCCCCACGCCGCTGGCCGGCCCGCCGTATGTCGTCTTCATGGCCGGATCCAGCTTGGCCCACGGCGACCAGTTTTCCCACGCGTGAAAATCGTTCACGTTCGCGAAGATTTTTTCGGGCGCCGCGTTGATGCTGATCGTGCGCTCCATGGCAAACGAGTCAGGTTGCGTCGCCGCGTAGCCAAGCACGGCGATCACGAGCACGAGCAGGATCAGCAGAATCTTCTTGAGCATGGCAGGGCCCTGAGTGAAAGGGGTGCGGCGCGGAGTGGCCGCATGGCGGGACACGGGAGAACACCGGGGAGGCGCTAAACAATACGGCCGGGTCCGGAAGACCGCCGGTTTGCCCCCTGCCCGTTCCGGAGCGAATTTGGACCCCGCTCGCCGAAATGCCGACTTCGATCGGCCGGCGCTGACCTCAGCCCTTCTGCATGAGCTCGCTTCGAACGACATCTGCCGCCCCGCTCGCCCGCACATCACGGGCCGTCGCGCTGCTGGCAATCGGAGTGATGGTGCTCCTCGCCATCGTCCGGTCGTGGTGGGGCACCAAGCTCGATGCGGTCACCGCCGACGAACCGTGGCACATCGTCGCCGGCGTCGAATACGTGCGCACGGGCAACTTCCGGCTCAATCCCGAACACCCGCCGCTCTCCAAGCTGCTGGTCGGCGCGATGATGCCCGAGCGGTTCACCCTGCGACCGTACACGGTCATCTCAGAGAAGACCGCAGAACGCGACATGGTGGAAGAGACGTTCTTCTTCGACAACGACTATCGCGCCGCACAATCACGCGCCCGCACGGCCATGTGGACGTTGAATGGCACGATGCTCTTGCTGCTCGGCGTGTTGCTGTGGCAGGCATGCGGTCTGTCGTGGGCGCTGGTTGCCCTCGCCTTTCTCGCCATCGATCCAACCGTCGCGGCGCATCTCCCTGTTGTGATGACCGATCTTCCGGTGGCACTCGCGCTTGGTATTGCGGCGCTTGGCCTCGGACTGATGCTGGCCGAATGGAAGTGGGTGTGGGCGTTGCCCGCGGGCCTCGGCATGGGGCTGGCGCTCGGCGCCAAACACTCCGCGCTTCCGGGGGTGGCCGGATTGGGCGCGGCCGCGTTGGTGTTTGCGTGTGCCCAATGGCTGCGATCGCGGTCTGGCGCCGGAGACCGCGCGGCCGAGGTGGGAGCTGATCATGCCACGGCGCCTCGGCTTGGCGTTCGTTTGGCCATGCTGAGCACCGTGGCCGCGTGTGCGTTGCTGCTGCTCTGGATGCAGTACGGCTTCCATTTTCATGCGGCGCCCGATGGCCGAGACGATTTCAATCGCGCCATGGCCGACAAGATCGGCGATCTCAAGATCGAAAGCTGGCGCACGCTGCTGTCGTTCTGCGATCGCTGGCAGCTACTGCCGCGCGCGTATATCTGGGGACTCGCCGACACCGTCCGCGCCGGCGTGGAAGGACGTGGGCAGAACATGCACTTTCTGTGGGGCCAGTTCGTCTCTGGATCACCGCCGTGGTATACCTGGCCCAGTTTCATTGTCATCAAAGTTCCGCTCGCACTGCTGGCGCTGTCGGCCGTGGGGGCCATCGCGCTCTGGCGTGCTCGGTTGACGCGTACGGCATTCTGGGCCGTCGCGTTCAGTACCGTCATGGGGTTGATGCATCTCGCGGCGTTGTTTCGTTCGCAGGGCACGTACGCTGGCGCGCGACATGCACTGCCGGTGTTTGTGATGCTGGCCGTGTTGGCGGGTGCGGTCGCGTGGCGTATCGCACGCGATCGGTCTCGCTCTGCAATTGTTGCGGCTGCGCTCGGACTGTTGACGGCGCTTGGCATGACCATCGGCGAACGTCGTGTGTGGGAGTACCACAACGAACTCGTCGGCGGCACCGCGCGGGCCGCTTTAGCCTTCGGCAACGAAGGCCTCGACCTCAGTCAGCGTGCCTATGAAATCGCCGACTTCAATCGCGACGTCATGAAGCAGACCGGCCTGCCGGTCTATTCCGACTACTGGGTCTCTGAAGAGGAGACCAAGGTGCTTGGACTCAACTATTCGCGAAATGTGGTCGATCTCGCCGACACCAATCGCGCCGGGATCTACGACGGGTACTTCATCTACGACAGCAGCGACCAGGTCCCGGTGCCGGATTTCGAGTGGGACCCTGCAGAGATCTTCAAGGGACTCACGCGGGTGACCCGTCTGGGCAACGTCGAAATCTGGCGCGGTCGGCAGGTGGTTCCTCGCGTGCGCGCGAGTTCACTGGCGGGACGGATCGTCGAGTACGTCTACAAGTTGAATGGCAAGGACTGGGCCCTGGTCGCCACCCGTGCCGAGGAGGTCATTGCCGTCTTGCCGACGGCACTCGGTGCGGCCGTCGAATTGGGGAATGCGTACGTGCGACTTGGGCGACGCGCCGACGCCATCCGTGCCTTCAAGCAGCCGCTCTCGCTCAAGCAGCCGGGTATCTTTGATGACTTGATCCGTGCGGAGTTGCTCGACCAGGTGGCGCGTCTCGAACGCGGCGACGATCTCGCCACCATAAAACCGATGCGCAATCCCTGGATGGAGTGAATCACGCGTGAGCGATGCAGAGCCGCGTTACGAACACATGGTCACGATCACCGATGCGGACATCGATGAACTCGGCCATGTCAACAACGTGGTGTACGTGCGCTGGGTGCAGGAAGCCGCCACGGCGCACTGGACGGCAGCGGCGACGGCGGAGCAACTGGCATCGCTGGCGTGGGTGGCCCTGCGACACGAGATCGACTATCTCGCGCCCGCGCTGCCTGGTGATGCCATCATCGCCGAAACCTGGGTGGGCGCGGCCGACGCCGTCCGCTTTGAGCGCTTCGTCGAGATCCGGCGTGCGGCCGATCGCAAAGTCCTGGCGCGGTCACGCACGCTCTGGTGCCCGATCAGTCGTACGAGTGGCCGGGTAACGCGGGTGAGCGACGACGTGCGCCGGGTCTTTTCACGCGTCAGCGACTGACGACAGTCGCTGAAGACAGATCAGTCTCGCGCTTTCGCCTGCCGTCGCCGTTTGGCGTTCCAGGTGACGACGAACATGAAGAGGCCCGTCACCCACAAGCCGAAGAGCACCACACCGGCGGGGAGGAACAGCCCCAGCTTGGAGAGGTCACCAGCGAAGAAACTGCCGTCGTGCACCGATTCGATGAAATCCGAACGGCGCACCGCGGACTGCAGCAGCTTCCCGGTGCCCAGGTCGACCTGCGCTTCCCAGCCATTCTTGAGCGTCACTTTGGCCAGTCCACGGTCCGCACGAATGTCCATGCGGCTCACGTCATCCCAGCCTGCCACCCCGAGCGACGCATCGGTTTGCACGGTCGCCAGTACCTGATGCAGATCGATGGCCGGCACGGTGCCGGTCCCGCGAATCTCTTTGGGCTGCACCCACTCCACCTGCTTCTTGAGCTGCAGCAGAATACCGCTCCCAAGAATCACCAGTATCGGCAACGCCGCCACGAAGCTGCCCCAGTAATGCAGTCGGCGACTCAGTTTGTGCATCGACACAAGCGACGGGGTGAGTGGTGGAACTGCGTCATCGCCGAGCGCGCGTGGGCGAAAGGTCGGCGCTACGGAAGAAACCGCTGCCGCTCTTCAGGCGTTGGCAAGAGACATGCCGGCGCGGCAATGCGAAACCGCCGCGCGGCGATGGCATTGTAGACGGCATCGCGGAGTATGGGCGGTACCACTCGTCCGAGCACCGCCAGCAGGTGCCAGACGCCGCCCAGATGCGACAACACAGCCAGCGACGCGGCACTGCGTGTCAGCACGCGCGGAGGGTGGCCGGGTCCCCCCGGTTCCACCCAGAGCACGGAATCCGCGTGCGCCAATTCGGCGTGTGCCGCTTTCACCGACGCGCCAAACTGTCCCTGCAATGGCGCGAATCGCAATGCACCGCGGCGCCGCGGGGCCTCGTGTCGCAACACGAATTGCACGCTGCCCGCGCAGAACCCGCACTCGCCGTCGTACAGCAGAACCGGCGAGTCGTCCGTCACCACGACGAGGCGCGCACGTGGGCGACTACTTCTTGGTCGCCGCCGCCTTGAAGCGCGCGCGGATTTCCATCAGCTCGGTGCTCAGACCCATGTTCTTCTTGATGATGTCTTCGAGCATCTTCATGATGGCGATGTTGTCTTCGATGTTCGTC
Organism: Gemmatimonadaceae bacterium; assembly: GCA_017991005.1. GTDB lineage: Bacteria > Gemmatimonadota > Gemmatimonadetes > Gemmatimonadales > Gemmatimonadaceae > Gemmatimonas. Next base: position 5,983 of record JAGNMU010000218.1, read on the forward strand.
GGCTCGCCGCTCAGATGCACACCAAACCCGAAGTGCTCACCGGGGACCATGACCATCTCGTTCTGCAGCACGACATCGCTCGTGCCGTCGGCGACGCGCACCGCGACGAACTTCTTGCCGGCCTTCTCCATATAGCTGATGCGCAGGCCGTTCGCGCTCGATGGCCACGCCGGATATGCATGCTGCTGTCCGTCGCTGCCTTCAAACGACGTCGAGGCTGTGGTCAGATTCTTGAAGTTCCGTTCGAAGCTGCCGACATACATGAGTGCGTGTCGCATCGTCACCAATCCAGAGAGTAGTCCTGCCCGCCCCGGCCGGAGCACCGGGAGTCGGACGAAGTGTACGCCCAACCTCCTGATTTCGTGAGGTGGCGGGACGCCGCGCGACGCGTTTTCATATTGAGATTCGATTAGGATTTCCCGACGGGAGCGTTTCCATGCGGCTTGAACGGTGGCTTCGACGGGCCCTGCGTCCCTGGCTCCTCGCCGCACTGGTGGCAAGCGCCGCCTCGGCATGTGCCGGCGCGGACGCCACGGCGCCCGGTGCCGATCCGTGCGCGGGAGGCCCCGGCACGGGCGTTCGGGCGTCGTTGACCGCAGGGCTCAACGTGTGGGCGGTCCTGCCCGCCAGTACCGACGCGTGCATCACGCAGCGACTCGACAGTCACTTCGTGTATCGGTCCGCTGATGTCGGTCCGACCGGCCGCCTGTTCGTCTTTCTCCCGGGCACCGACGCGATCGCTCAGCACTATCAGCTGATTCTCGCGCACGCCGCGCGCAACGGGTACCACGCCATTGGTCTCAACTACCCGAACCAGGCGTCCATGGCCACCCTGTGTGCCGGACTCCCCTCCACGTGCTACGGCGACGCACGACTCGAGCTGCTGACGGCCCAACCCGTGTCGTCGGCGCTGTCAGTCGATCGCGCAAACAGCGTGGACAACCGCCTCATCAAGTTGTTGCGCTACATGCGCGCGACGGAAAGCGCCGGCAACTGGAG
>JAGNMU010000219.1 GCA_017991005.1 Gemmatimonadaceae bacterium
CCCGCGGAGTGCGCCGACGATCTGCAGCGGCGTACTCGCAGTCGCTTCGACACACCGCGCGAACGGGACGCGCGTTGGAGCCGGCAGCGCCAACGACGCCAGCCAGACCTTCGCCGACGCCGCGCGCGCCACCCGGTCGCCCACGGTCATCGGCTCGGCGCCTCGCATTTCCATCGCGAGGCGCGCCACCAGCAGCGAGGCAAGCGCCACCTCGCGACCGCCTCCCAGGGGAAGGCGACCACCCAGCGCCGCGAGCGCGGGGAATGGAAACGCCAACGGTTCGAGACTGTAGGGAAGCGGGTCGATATGCACGGGCCGAATCTATCGCGTTGGCGGCGCCGCTGCTGGCCGCGTCCCGTACGCCGCCGTGCGCGCGACCGGCGACACGGCGGTCGGGAATTTGGACCAAACGTGGTCGCCAACTGGACCGCGCCCCTGCAGCCCGGGTAGCTTGAAAGACTATGGCGCAGCCGGCAAAGACGATTCTCTGGGTGGACGACGAAGCCGAGCTGCTGGAGCCGCACCGGCTGCTGCTGACCGACAAGGGATACGCCGTCGAAGCCGCGACCAACGCCGACGACGCCCTCGAGATGTTGCGTCGCAAGCCATACGACCTGGTCCTGCTGGACGAGCAGATGCCCGGGACGCGCGGGCTCGACGCGTATCGGGACATCCGCGAGATCGCGCCCACGATGCCGGTGGTGATGGTCACCAAGAGCGAGGAGGACGCGACGCTCAAGGAGGCGATCGGCGCCAACATCCGCGACTATCTGGTCAAGCCCGTCACGCCGCGGCAGGTCCTCACGGTGGTGACGCGTATTCTCGAAGGACCGCTCATCCGCTCGCAGGCACTGGCCCGCGCATTCGTGGAGCGCTTCCGGGCCATCGAGGCGGCACGCTATCACGGCCTCGATTGGCGCGGCTGGATCGAGCGCTTCACCGAGCTGATGCAGTGGGACGTGAATCTCGCCGATGCCGGTGAACTGGGACTGCATGAGTCGCTGCGCGGTCTCTATCCCGACATGCACCGCGAATTTGCGACGTTCATGCGCACCGAGTATCCGCGGTGGCTGCGTGAGCTGGAAGGCGACCGTCCGCCGCTGTCGGTCGACGTGGTCACCGAATTCGTGTTGCCGGTGCTCGCGCGTGACCGCAAGGCGATCTTTATCGTGGTCGATTGTTTGCGCGAAGATCAATGGCGCGTGATCGAGCCGCTGCTGGCGCCGCTGTTCGACGTCGAGACAACGCACTACTACTCGATTCTGCCCACCGCCACGCCGTACGCGCGCAATGCACTCTTCAGCGGGCTCTTCCCGGGTGAAATCGCCGCGCGGTTTCCCGACTGGTGGAAGGAGCGCGACGACGAAACGCTGAACGCGCACGAAAAGGACCTGCTGCAAGCGCATCTGGAGGAGCTGCAGATTCCGGCCACCGTGCGCTATCAGAAGATCACCACGGCGTCGGACAGTGACGACCTCGAACGGCACCTGCCGGGTGCGATTGCCGGCGAAGGGCTGCATTCGTTCGTGTTCAATTTTGTCGATCTGCTCACGCACGGGCGCAGCGAATCGATGATCCTGTTTGAAGTGGCCCGCGACGAAATTGCGCTGCGGGCGCTGACCAAGCAGTGGTTTGAACGATCGGCGCTGCTGTCGCTCCTGCGCGAAGCGTCGCGACGGAAGATTTCCGTGGTGATCACCAGTGACCACGGCGCGCTGCACTGCAACACGCCCACCACGGTCTTCGCCAAGCGTGATGCGACGGCCAATCTGCGCTACAAGTTTGGTGAAGACCTGCGGGCCGAGCGCCCGGAACACGCGCTGCTCTTCACCAACCCTGACGATCTGCGGTTGCCGCATCGCGGCCCCGGCACCAACACGCTGCTGGCGGCGGGCGATACGTTCTTTGTCTATCCCACCAAGCTGCGCGAATACCAGGGCCGGTATCGCGGCTCGTTTCTGCATGGCGGCGTGACACCTGAGGAGTGCATCCTGCCGGTTGCGCTGCTCACACCCAAGGCGTGAATGGCCGCGCACCGAGCCGTGACGCGGCGGCGCGTGCCCGCGTGACCGGCACCCATCGCATCCCCGTGCGGGGGCTCTGGAAGCGCCTGTGGATGTACGTCCGGCCGCACAAGGGCAAACTGTTTGGCGTGGTCCTGCTGAACGCCGTCGCGGCGGTGGCGGACGTGTTTTCGTTCACGCTGCTCATTCCGTTCCTGAACGCGCTGTTCGGCAAGTCGCAAATTCTGCCGTCGGGCGGCCAGTTCATCGGCAATCTGCTGCAGTCCACCATCGGCGCGCTGATGGTGCCGGACAATCAGATGGCGTCGCTCCGCAACGTGATCATGGTGATCCTTGTGGCGGTGACACTCAAGAATACGCTCGTCTGGCTCAGCGGCCAGATCGGTGTGCAGTTGCAGGAGTTCGTCGTACGCGACATGCGTGACGCACTCTACTCCCACCTGCTGCGGTTGCCACTGCCGTGGTTCACGCGCAACAAGGTGGGGCAGGTGATTTCGCGCATCCTCAACGACACGAACAACGCGAAAGCCGTGGTGACCGAACTGGTCACACGGTCGATGTGGTCGAGCGCGCAGATCATCGCGACCATCATCGGCATGTTCGCGCTGTCGTGGAAACTGTCGCTGGCGGCGTTGGTGGTTGCGCCATTGGCCATCGGCGCGCTGCAGCCCGTGCTGCGCAAACTGCGCAAAGGGTATCGCCGACTGGGCAACGACCAGGGTGAGCTCACCAGTCTGGTGCAGGAAGTGGTCAGCGGGGTGCGCCTCATCAAGTCGTACGGCGCCGAACCCGGCGAGCAGCAGCGATTCGTGTCGCGCAATGCCGCTTTCGCGCGCGGGTACGTGCGCATCGGTCGGCTTTCGCTCCTCTCCGGCCCCGTTACCGAAACGCTCGGCACCTTCACGGCGGTCGCGGTCCTCTGGTTCGGGGCGCGCCTCGTGCTGGTGGAAGGCACGCTGGGCGATTCCGAGCTGATCGTCTTTCTCGTGTGGGTCATGCGGCTCTTGCAACCGCTCAAGCAGTTGTCGCAAGTGCAACCTGCCGCGCAGCAATCGCTGGCCAGCGCCGAGCGCATCTTCGAGATTCTCGATGCGCCTGCCGAAACGGCCACCGATCGCGGGACGGTGACCGCGCCCACGTTTGCGTCGGAGATTCGCTTCGACGACGTGACGTTTGCCTACGATGACAACGCCGAGGCGTTGCGCGGCGTGTCATTCACCGCCCGCAAAGGGGAGGTCATCGCGCTCGTGGGCGCGAGTGGGGCCGGGAAGTCCACACTCGTCGACCTCATCCCGCGATTCATCGAACCGACGCGCGGTCGCATCACGATGGACGGCGTTGATCTGCGGCAGATTCGACTCGATGCCCTGCGCGCGCTCACCGGCATTGTCAGCCAGGACACGGTGCTCTTCAACGATACCGTGCGCGCCAATGTGTCGTTCGGGCGCACCGAGGCGACGCAAGACCAGCTCGCTGCGGCGGCCCGCGCCGCCAACGCGTTGTCCTTCATCGAAGCGCTCCCCGAAGGCTGGGAGACCAATCTGGGAGAGCGCGGCACGCGCCTCTCTGGTGGTCAGCGCCAGCGGCTCGCCATCGCGCGCGCCTTGCTCTCCGATCCGCCCATCCTGATTCTCGACGAAGCCACGTCTGCGCTCGATGCAGAAAGTGAACGCCTGGTGCAGGAAGCGATCGACCGCCTGCTGCAGGGGCGCACCGTGTTTGTCATCGCGCACCGGCTGGCCACCATTCAGCATGCCGATCGCATTCTCGTCTTCGAACAGGGACAGTTGGTTGAGGAGGGCGCACACGAGGCGCTGCTCGCATCGGGCGGTGCCTACGCGCGGTTGCACGCCATGCAGTTCGACCGCCGGACTCCGTTGGAGACGGAGCCATTCTCCGACGCGACGACGCATCGATGACAGGGGTGTCTGCGCCGCCCACGTCGTCGGCGTACCGGCGATTGCGGTCCGACCGACGTGCGTGGCTTGGCATGGCGGTGATCGTGCTGCTGGTGTTTGTGGCGATCGCGGCCCCGCTGCTTGGTCGTTTTGATCCGGCGCAGATCGATCTCGCGCATTCGCTTGAAGCGCCGTCGGCGCGCCACTGGTTTGGCACCGACGCGCAGGGACGTGACGTCTGGGCGCGATTGCTGTTCGGCGCACGCGTGTCGCTCCTGGTCGGACTCGCGTCGCAGGGCCTCGCGCTGGCGCTCGGTGTCGTGCTCGGTTTGCTGGCCGGCTATCGCGGGAAGTGGACCGAAGAGATCATCATGCGCCTGGCCGATGTCACACTCGCGTTCCCGTCGTTGCTGTTGTTGATCGCCATGGCCGCCGCCTTCGAGCCGTCTCTCACCGTGGTGTGTCTCGTCATCGGTGTGGTCGGATGGGCCGGGATGGCGCGCCTCGTGCGTGGACAGGTGCTGGTCGTGCGCGAACTCGAATATGTGCAGGCCATGCGTGCCCTCGGCGCTCGCGACGGCCGCATTATCGTGCGACACGTGTTGCCCAACGTCGTGGCGCCTGTGGTCATTGCGGCGACACTCGGAATCGCGGGCGCGATCATGGCGGAAGCGGCGCTGTCGTTTCTCGGACTCGGCGTGCAGCCGCCAACGCCCAGCTGGGGCGCCATGATCGCGGATGGGCGCGACCTCTCGCAGCTCCGCGGCGCGCCGTGGACATCGCTGGCACCCGGTCTCGCCATCGGGGCCGCGGTGCTCGGATTCAACCTGCTTGGCGACGCGTTGCGCGATGCGCTGGATCCACGCGGTGCCGGACGCGCGTCAAACGTGCCGCGTCCCTGACGGCCTCTTCACCTCTGACTCCGCTCGCACGGGATGACGCCATGATCGATCAGACCGCTTCACTCGACGTCGAGGCACTGCGAACGGCGGAGTATCCGTGGATGGCCAACGATCCCGGCGTGTATTTGAACGCCGCGTCCGTGGGGCCGATGCCGGCACGGGCCGTTGCCGAGGCCGAACGTTGGACGCAGCTCCGCGCGCAGCCACATCACATCTCGCTGACTCGCATGTTGGACACGGCCGCAACGGCCCGCCGACAGTTTGCCGCGCTCGTGGGGGCGGATGCCGAAGAGATCGCGTTGATGCCGAATACCACGTACGGACTCAATCTGGCGGCGCGCGCCTTGCCGCTGCGTCCCGGTGTGATTCTGACGTTCGACGGCGAGTTCCCAAGCTGTGTCTATCCGTTTCAGGCCATGCGCTCGCGCGGCATCACGCTGGAATTCGTCCCACGGAAAGACGGCCTGCCAGACGAAGACACGCTCGTCGCGGCGATCGCCAGGCCGGATGTCGTCGCGGTGGTCGTTTCATGGGTGCAGTTCGCCAGCGGTTTTGTGGCCGATCTGGCACGCATCGGTACGGCGTGTCGTGAGCGCGGCGTCTTCTTTATCGTCGATGGCATTCAGGGATGCGGTGTGCGCCCCATCGATCTCCACGCACTGCCCGTGGACATCTTTGCGGCGGGCGCGCAGAAGTGGCTGCTCTCGCCGTGGGGGACCGGTTTCGTCTACGTCCGTCGCGGCCTGATCGAGCAGATCGAGCCACACGATGTCGGCTGGGCCTGCATGCGCGCGTCAACCGACTACACGCGACTGACGGACTACGCATTCGATTTTCTCCCCGATGCGCGTCGCTTCGAGGTGGTGACCTTGGCCTATCACGACTTGGCCGTCGCCAATGCCTCGACCGCCCTGCTCCTTGAACTCGGCGTCCCGCACGTCGCGGCGCACATCGAGCGCCTGGGGGCAACCATCGTCGACTGGGTGAACAGCCGAGCCGATGTTGAGCTGGTGACCCCAGTCGATCCGGCGCGTCGCGCGGGCGTGGTCGCCTTCGCGCCGGCTGATCCAGGGCCCATGGGGGCTCGGCTGCGGGAGGCACGAGTTGCGCACGTCGTTCGTGAAGGGGCGATTCGATTCTCGCCTCACGTGTACAACACCGCGGCCGAGCTGGAGTCGGTACTCGGGGTCCTCGACGGCTGACCCTTTCGGCTCACGAGCCGAAAAAAACTGCGGAAAGGCCTTGATAACGCGCGAGGACCGACTAGTCTGGACCAACGGTCCTAGTCTTTCCGACAGCGACGTATCTTTTGCCGGCGTCTTCCCGCATGGACGAGCAGCAGGTTCCCAATCGCGATGTCTCGTTGGCCGCCAGTTCTGTGACGGTCGCGCTGCGCGCCGCCGCCGAGACGCTGGGGTGTCCGGTCGAACACCTCGACGAGCCACGCGTCACAACAGTGACGCGACCGGAGCCCGACGACCGATCCATTCGCACCTTTGTTCGTGGCGACACGAGTGTCGTGTCGTTGCCATCGGCCGACGACTGGGAGCTCGATGTCGAGCCGCAGGAGATCGACGCGCTGATCGGCTTCACGCGTCGTGAAGTCCCTGCCGGATCGATCATCGAAATGTCCGGCGCGCGGCTCCTTGTTGGCGACGATCCCGCGTCGATGGCGGTCGTCGACGAACTCACGTTGGTGCAGCCGCGCCGCGTGCCTGCGGCGCTCGTGGTCGATCCGAAACCGGCGGTGCTCGACATGCTCCGCAACGTGGTGTTGCCCCACGAGTGGGCCGCCGGCGGCGGCAACGCCGACGGGGTGCGGCGCATCGGTGCACTGGCGGGCGGCACACTCGTCGCGCTGGCCAGCGTGGAGTCGGCGCAGGGGCGCATGGCGCGACTGCACGTCATCGTGGCGCCCGAATATCGTCGCCGCGGGTTCGGACGCACCGTGCTCTTCGAGTTGGTGCGGATGGTGTTGCGGGACGGATCGCTGCCGTATGCGCGCCTCGCGCTCGGAGACTTCGCCGCGCGCGCGCTCGCACGAACCGTGGGCTTTGTGGCGCTCGCCCGTGCGCTCACGATGCATGTGATCGCCGTGCGTGACACCGTGTACGAAGACGTCGCGCCGGGCCATGTGATCGCCGTGCG
>JAGNMU010000220.1 GCA_017991005.1 Gemmatimonadaceae bacterium
ATTCAGGCATGTATGGCGGAGCCGTCGTGAATCCGGCCATGGCGCTGGCGCGCATTCTGGCCACCATGCACGATGCCGACGGACGCATCGCGATCGACGGCTTTTATGATGCCGTGCGTCCGTTTCCCGACGCCGTGCGCGTCGGCATGCGCGCGCTGCCGTTCAGCGACGAGGGGCTGATGCACGAAGTCGGCGTGAGTGCCTTGGGCGGCGAACCCGGCTACACCACGCTCGAGCGACTCTGGACACGCCCCACCTGCGAGGTGAATGGCTTGCTCAGCGGCTATACCGGCGAAGGCGCGAAAACCGTGCTTCCGGCCATCAGCATGGCGAAAGTGAGTTTCCGCCTGGTGCCCGATCAGGATCCCGACACCATCGTGCAGCTGGTGACCGATCATGTCGCGCGTGTGGCACCGGCGGGCGTCACGGCCACCGTCACGGCGATGCATGGCGGACGGCCGTGGCGGGCCGATCTCAAGGGGCCGATCATCGAAGCCGGCAAACGCGCGTTGGCCGCCGCGTTTGGACGCGATCCGGTCATCACCGGTGAAGGTGGGTCCATCCCGGTGGTCGGCGATTTCGAACGCATTCTCGGCGCGCCGGTGCTGCTCATGGGTTTCGGTCTGCCCGGCGAAAACGCGCATGCGCCCAACGAATGGATCAGCGCCGAGAACTATCGTCTGGGTACTCGCGCGGCCGCCGTGTTGATCGACGAATACGCCAAAGAAACCGCGGCCTCGCGTCAGTAACTGACACGAGGCCGCGGCACGTCCGATCAGATTGCTGCCGTCTTACTTGACGTCGATCACCTTGACGCCGGCGGTGGATGCGCCGGCGCTCACGTAGCCGATCGCACCCGGGTTGCCCTTCACGAACGCCACCACATCGTCGTCTGACGACTTGGCTGCCGGCGGCACTTCCTTGCCGGAGAAGATCTGCTGCTGCCAGTACGATTCGACCGCGGACACCGGGCGGCCGATCACACTCTTGCTGAACGCCGCGCGCACCGGGCTGGCTTTGCCCTGATCAACCGGTGTGGCTGCGGAGCCGTTGGGAAACTTGGTGGTTTCCTTGAGGAAGATCTTCGCCGCCACCGCCGCCGGCAAATCCGACGTGCTGTTGGCGCTGTTGACGATGACTTTGAAATCCTGCGCGAAGGCGGGGACCGCCGAGGCGGTCGCGGCAATCACGGCGACGAGTACCACTGAAAGAATCTTGCGCATGTCGGCCTCTTAAAACGCGACCGCGACAGACGCGATCCCGTAGAAGGCCTTTCCGGCGGGCGCCAGTCGCGCCACCAGAGGCGGCTGTGTCGGGGCAATCACCGTCGGCACCGGCACGTCGAACTGATAGCCCTCGTTGCGGTGTCCTTCAAACTTGAACGCCACACCCGGCGTCGGCTTGAACGTGATGCCCGCGCCAAAGTCTTTCGTGATGGGGATATCGATGGCCGGAATCGGGGACGGAAGCGTCGCGCGATTGTTGCCAAAGTCATACTCCACCGCGAACAGGATCTTCTCCGTCACGTTCACGCCACCCTGCGCGTACCACGCATCGAAGTTCGTGCGGGAGCCCGGACCTTTGCCATCAAAAGTGGTCCATTCGCCGCGCACAAACCCACGATCGTACGTCGCGTCCACTGAGTACATCGCCGTGGTCGTGCGCCCCGGGCGCTGCGCCTTCGGGACCGTGAGACGCGGCACGGACGCAAAGTTCGCCACAAAGCCACCCAGCTTGACTCCAGGAATCGGCGTCGTCACCCACGCCTGTGCACCAACGGTGCTTTCCTGACGACTGTTGCCCACCGCGTTGCCGCTCGCGCTTGGCACCTGATACTTGAGGTCGAATCCGCCGCCAAAGACGTGGGATTCGATCTTGAATCCACCCGCCTCGAACGTCTTGCTGACCACGGCGCCGTCGAGATTCTCGAGCGTCTCGCCGTAGACCACCGAGCCGGTGCGATAAAACGGCAGCAGCGTGCCGATGAAACGGACTTCGTTGTAGATGCCGCGCGGCAGCGGTGTGCGACCGAGCTTTACGCCGAACCCGTTGTCGAACTTGTGTTCGTAAAACGCCCACACCGGAAAGAAATCGGGCTCGACCGCGTTGAGCGGGCTGCGGCCAAACTTGCGATGCAGAAACTGCGTCACAAGGCGGTCCTTGTCGCCCAGCTTGTATCCGAACTGCAGTGCGACTGCGCGCATTTCCGACGTGCCGTCCTTCGTCATGCCGAAATAGGGCAGTCCGTCCGTCTTGCCGTAACCGATGTTGACGGATCCGTGAATCGTGAGTCGCTCATCCTGAGCACGCGCGGTGCCCGGGGTGATCGCCAGGCCGAAGGCGGCCGTGGCGATCACCACAACGTTGCGAAACTGCATTGAGATATTCCTTGGAAACTGCGAACCGTCAGAACTGACCCAGGACGTCATCGTCTCCGGCATCATCATCATCGAACGGGATGGCGTCGGCCGCACTCAGCGGAAAGACGTCGTCCGATGCGTTCTGGTGCGCGGACACGGACTTGGCCGTGGTCCGCGACTTGGGTGCCGCCTGACGCCGAGCCGGCGTCTTGGCGGCGGAAGCACTCTTGCGGCGTGTGGGCGCCGGAGCGGCGATCGGCGCGGCCGCCATCGGCGCCGATGAATGGCCGGCGCGATCGCCGACGTCAAACTGCGCGGCGAGTTCGTGCATCTCGCCGGCCTGCGCCGAGAGTTCGGCGGCGGCACTGGCCGATTCCTCGGCGTTGGCCGCGGTCCGCTGTGTCAGCTGACCAATCTGCGCCATCGCGGCGGTCACTTCCGCCAGTTCCTTCTCCTGCTCGCGAGCACCCTCGGCGATGTTGGTCATCATCGTCGCGGCGCGCTGCACACCCGTGCGAATCTCCTCGAGACGACGACGCACGCCGTCGTTGAGCTTCACACCGGTTTCCGCCTTCTGGACTGACTCTTCGATCAGCACCGCCGTATTGCGCGACGCTTCCGAGGCGCGGATCGCCAGACTGCGCACTTCGTCGGCGACGACGGCGAAGCCCTTGCCCGCATCACCGGCACGCGCGGCTTCGACGGCCGCGTTGAGCGCCAGCAGATTCGTCTGGAACGCGATCTCGTCGATCGTCTTCACGATCTTCGCCGTGGCATCGGCCGACCGCTTGATCTCGGCGACTGCTTCCGCCAGCGCCTGCATGCGCTCTACGCCCTGTTCCGTGACCGTGCTGGCCTGTTCCATCGTCGCGCGTGCTTCATGCGCGTCGGCGGCGTTGGCTTTGGTCCGTTCATCGACAATGCGGATGCGGTTGGACACTTGATCGATCGAGCCCGCCTGGTCCGCGGCGCCGCTCGCCAGGTCGTGACTGCCCGACCCGATCTCGCTGGCTGCGGAATTCACCTGCGCAATGGCCGTGGTGAGTGAGGCGAACACCTCGGCAATGTTGTCGAGCGCCGAGTTGAGTGCGTCCTTGATGGCCGCGTGGTCGCCGTGATACGTGCCGCGCACGCGCGCCGTGAGATCGCGATTCGCGACACGAATCAGCACGTCCTGCGCTTCCTGCACCGGCTTGACCACGGCGTCGAGCATGTCATTGGTGCCCGCGATCAATTGCGCGTAGGCACCCTGGAACCGATCCGGCTGTCCACGCTTGCTGAGCTCACCCTGCTGGGCAGCGCCAATCAACAGCTGTGCCTCGCCGATGATCTGTTCCAGCGTATCCGATGCACGATTGACGTTGCGCGAGAGCACGTCATGCTCGGAGCGCGGCGTCACCTTGGCAGACAAGTCGCCCTCGGCGAGCCGGTCGGCCGCGTGCGCGATGCTGCCGATGTACTCCACCATGCCGCGGAACGCCGTCGCCAGCGTACCGATTTCATCCTTGCTGTCGATATCGATGCGCTGCTCGATGCGGCCGCGCGCGATTTCGCCGGCGGCTTCGGACAACGACTTGAGCGCGCCGATCACATTGCGCAGCGTGCCGACCGCCATCAGGCCAAGGACGACCAGCGCAATCACCAGCACGACACTCGTCACCCAGCGCGAGGTCGACTGCAACGACGCCGCAGAATCGAAGGCCACCGTGATGGCCGCCTCGTTCTGCGCCGTCTGCTGCGCCAGCCCCTTCTGCAGCGCCGCGAACTGCGTCTTCACGTTCTGCATGCCACCCATCAAATCTTCCATCGACCCGGTGACCATGCCAAAGCTGGTCGCGCGTGCCGTCTTCGCGTACCCTGCAAACTCGGTGGCCAGTGCCTTGACCGCCGTGGTGTCCACCACACTGTTGTGACTGAGCGAGTCGCTCAGACTGGCAAAGCCCTTCACAATGGAGTCGGCGGCGATCACGGCGCCCGTGTCGCTGGCACCGACCGCATCGCGGAGGGCGCGCTGGTACGCCTCGAGACGCCCTTCAAGACGGCGGCTCTGCTCGAGGGCCGGTGAATACCCGTGTTGAATGGCTTCCAGCTTGGTCTGGGCGGTCGTTCCGAGAACGACGGTCGTGGCCAAGGTGACCACGAAGCCCAGTGCGGCGACGAGCGGGAGGGCGAGGATCTTTGCCCGAAGAGTCAACGATCGAAACATGTGGTGACGCCAAGAATTGCGAATACGTCCGGAGCCGCTACTGGCATCGTCGCCGGCAGTCAGCATTCGGTCTTTGGTATCGGACCGTTTCACTCCCGGCTGAAGCGCGAATCCCATTTCGCGTCCGGACTATCCCAACCAAGTGGTGAGATATTGGCCTATTGCGTTGCCCGCGGCGCCTTTGCGGGCGCGTCGGTTCCTGTGCGCGGGTGGGCATCACACAACACGGGCGCCTCGACCAAAGTCGGGGCGCCCGTGTTGACCGGCAGCCGGTGGGCCGCCGCGTGTCGGCACTACGGCCGACTTCGTGACTTAGAGACCGTCCAGCAGCGAGTCGTTGTTGGATGTGGCGGCGATGCGCTTGATCAGCCACTCCATGCCCGCCTGCGGCGGCAATTGATGCAAGCCACGGCGCAGGAGGTGGACCTTATCGAGCTGGTCGGGGCGATAGAGTTTCTCTTCGCGACGCGTTCCGCTGGTCGCGATGTCGAACGCCGGATAGATACGACGGTCGGCCAGTCCCCGGTCCAGTTTGATCTCGCAGTTACCGGTGCCCTTGAACTCTTCAAAGATCACTTCGTCCATGCGCGAGCCCGTTTCCACCAGCGCGGTGGCGATGATGCTCAGTGAGCCACCGCCGTGCTGCGGCGCGATCATGCGCGCCGATCCAAAGAAGGCCTTGGGCTTCTGCATGGCCGAGGAGTCGAGGCCGCCCGACATCGTGCGCCCCGTTCCGCGTTCGACGGTGTTGTAGGCACGCGCCAGACGGGTAATCGAGTCGAGCACGATCACAACATCCTGCCCCAATTCGACCAGGCGACGCGCACGCTCGAGCGTCATCTCGGCCACTTCCACATGGCGCTTGGCAGGCATGTCGAAGCTGGAGGCGACGACCTCGCCGTACCCCCACGTAACCATCTCGCTCACTTCTTCCGGCCGTTCATCCACGAGCAGGACGAGCAGTGCGGCGTGCGGATGGTTGATGGCCACGCCTTCGACGATGGCCTGGAGCAGGGTGGTTTTGCCGGCGCGCGCGGGCGCCACGATGAGCGCGCGCTGACCGTAGCCAATTGGCGCAATCAAGTCGATCGCGCGACGCGTCAGTTCGGGACCGGTCTTGGCAGGCTTGCCCGTTTCGAGCGTGAGCTTTCGGTCGGGGTAGCTGGCCGTCAGCGTATTGAAATCGGGGCGCTTCTCCAGCACCACCGGCGAGCCATCGTTGAGCTGCAGGACTTCGATGACGACATGCCGACCGCGTTGATCGCGTCCGTACGAGACTTCGAGCTTGTCGCCACGCCGCAACTGATGCAGGCGCACCAGGGCCGGCGGAATGAACGGGTCTGTCGGTTCCGGCAGGTAGCTGTTTTGCGGACGACGCAGGAAGCCGCCGTCACGCGAGGGATCGAACCAGCCCAGAATCGCGCCTTCAACCGGCGTGATCGTCGTGGGATTCCGATCGAATACCGGCTCGTTGTTTGGGACGCCGGCCGGCGCGCCTCCGCCGCCGCCGCCACCGCCACCACCACCAGGGCGACGAAACCGGTTGCGTCCTCGACGCCCATTGCGACGGAAGCCACGATCATCTCCCGAGACCGGTCCGTCGGTTCGTTCGCCACGGTCGGGGCGTTCGCCGCGATTGCGGTTCGGCCGTTCGGGTCGCGGTCCATTACGGTCGGGCCGCTCAGGGCGGTCGGTCGAGGGCGCACGTTCCGCACGCTCCAGTCGATCCATCTGCTCCATGCGCTGAATGCGCTCGAGCTGATCGCCCGCGCTGCGCTCGACGACCGGTTCAGGCGGCGGCGTGGGGCGCGGAGGTGGCGCGGCCTCTGCGACGGGAGCCGCAGGCGGGCGCGGGGACGGGCCGGTGTCCGGCGCGTCGAGATACGGATTTTCATCCCCGGCATTGTCAGGGGATGGCGTTGACCGGGGACGGCCGCGGCGGGCAGGGCGTTTACGTTCGTTCATTCGAAAACTGCGTGTGATACGTTGGCTCTCGTCCGGACGGACGGAGCGCGGCGGAATGGCAGGACTGGCCACTCGCCGATGAGACCGAGTTCCTTGCGGAACTCGAAAGGCGCACGCGTGCGCTCAGAAATGCGGATCGTTCGGGACGGATGTGGTGGTGCCGTCGCACAGACGGAAAGGCGACAGTCGCCTTCCGGTACTGCTGGGAGGGTCCGCGAATACTTCGCGTGACCAGTCACTGGAGGGCGTCTACCGGGAAGAATCCCGGCGCCCCGGATTGGCACTCGGTGCGGGACCTGCTCGTTCCGGTCGTGGCGGATATTTCGCCATGGTTCCGGTGAGGCCAGCACAGCCAACCAGCCTTCGCTTACTCTACACTGCACGTGCTCCTTTGAGTATTACGACCCAAACCGATCTGCGCAACCCACCGATGTGGCC
>JAGNMU010000221.1 GCA_017991005.1 Gemmatimonadaceae bacterium
TTGGGTGCACGGCGATGCCCTGCCGCTGCAGCGGCGACTGTCTGTCAGCAGTCTCGATGCCTTGCCCGGATTCGATTTCCGCCAGATGGTGGAATCGGAAGACGTTGGCACCTGTGCGACCGGCAACGAGCTGACCTACATCGCACTCGGCCGGCCGGCGCAGTGTGAACGGATGGTACTGCTGCAGGCCGAGTGGAAAGGCGACTTTCGGTTCGATCCCTTCGGCGACAGCGACAGCTTTGGTGACCGCCGCTGGGCCACCGGACGCTTCCGCGCCGATGGCGCGTGGGTGCTGTTCGTCAACAGCGGACGCGGATGGTTGCTGGGCGACCGGCAGACGGAGTTGCGCTATCCGCGCTCGTCAGTGCCGCCACTGAATAGCTGGCGTACCGATGTCGGGCTGGGTTTCGATTTTGGCTCGTTCGGCGTATACGCCGCGCAAGCCGTATCGGAAAGCACGCTCTCGCCAAACTTCTACGTACGACTGGGCCGCCGTTTCTGAGCATGCGTGCGATTCGTGTAGTGTGCCTGCTGTCGGTGCTCGCGCTGGTGTTCAGCGCGGGCCCGGCTGTGGCCCAGGGACCGCCGCGCATTGATATTCGTCCGCCGACGGCTGCTGCCGGACCGGCGGTGAGCGTGCATGACGTCCTCTCGGACAAGAAATTCGACGAACTGCTGCGCAATGGATTTCCGGCGCGCCTCCACTTCCGCATGGAGGCGTGGGCCGTCGGCCGTTGGTTCGACGAAGTGGTCGGCCGCACGGAATGGGACGTCATTGTTCGCTACGACCTGATCGATCGGACCTACGATGTCCTTCGACGGTCAGGCAGTACACTCACGTCGCTTGGCAACTACGCGCGCTTCACCGACGCGCGCGCGGCCAGCGAACTCGAATACGCCCCCACCCTCGCGCTACCCGCAGGGCGGCGCGGGTATGTGGCAGTTCAGGTGGACGTCGAAACGCTCGACATCAGTGACCTGACCGAAATGCAGCGCTGGCTGCAGGGTGAGGCCCGCCCGGCCGTGCAAGGGCGGCGCAATCCCGGTACCGCGCTGACGCGCGGGCTTCGCACCCTCGTGACGCGATTGCTTGGTGGCGAGGTTCGCCACCTGGAGCGTCGGTCAGCGGTGCTGCAGTTCTGATCGGGGCGCGCTCCGTGACTCGGTGCGCGGATCGGAACGCAATTCGGAACGTCCGGCGCGCTCGATTTCCTCGAGCTGCCGCAACGTGGCTTCGCCGTAGAAGACGCGGATGTAGTGCGCCTGAATTGGCGTGAGCCGCCGGACGGCCCAGCTGAGATGCACAAAATGCGGCTCGACCGGCGTGTGCAGCGGATGCATGCCAATTTCGTCGGGGAGCCGGTTTGCCTTGCGTGTGTTGCAGCTGCTGCAGGCCGTGACCACGTTGCTCCACTCATTGAGACCGCCCCGCGACATCGGGATCAAGTGGTCGCGAGTGAGTGACTCACGGGGCTTGAGTTGCACCGTGGTGCGGCCGCAATACTGGCACTGGTAGTCGTCGCGGGCAAACAGAAAGGTGTTGGTCACCTGGCGACGAAACCGACGCGGCACGTGGACGAATCGGGTGAGGCGAATCACCGCCGGGCGCGGATAGGCCCTGCGCTCGGAGCGCACCGGGCGTTCGTCCTCGGCCTCGACAATCTCCGCCTTGCCGTCGATGACCAGCCGCAGTGCGCGGCGCAGTGGCACCATCGTCAGTGGCTCGTACGACGCATTCAGTGCGAGACAACCGGCGATCATGCCCTCTCCTCCATCAAACGATGCCAGGGATGATGAAGACGCGGCCGCTGCAAAGCGGCCGATTCTTCATGGACGCGATTCCTGTGAACGATACACGGAGGTCCGCAACTCTCGCCACTGCCTCACGAGGCGAAGTGCACCTTTCTCCAGAGTCGCAGCCGTTCGCCAAGTGCGTCCATTCGCGCGTGCCGCGCGAGATCGGCACCCACCACATGGCCATCGCGCACACGTTCGCGGCCCGCGACCACCGTCAATGAGGCACGGACGGCACCCGCGAGCACATGCACGAGCGTCACCGCCGGATCATGGACCGGCCGCAGATCAGGATGTTCGATGGGGAATGCAGCAAGATCTGCCGCCTTGCCCACCTCGAGCGTGCCAATCTGCGTCTCGAGTCCAAGCGCGCGGGCCCCGCCGAGTGTCGCCAAGGCAACGACGGCCTGCGCGGACAACGCGTCCGGGACACCGCGGCGCAGCGCCTGCAGCAATGCCGCCTGTCGCGCCTCGCCCAAGAGATCCATACGATCGTTGCTGGCAACCGAATCGGTTCCGAGTCCCACCGCGATGCCGGCATCGAGATACCACTCGAGCGGTGCGATGCCCTGCGCCAGCTTGAGATTCGAGATCGGACAGTGCACCACGCGAGCGCCGCAATCGGCCACGCGGGCCACGTCATCGCCGTCGACTTGAATCGCGTGGATGAGCAGCGGCCGTTCGGCCAGCAACCCGGTCGCGTCCAGCAACGCGATGGGCGAGCGCGCCTGTGCGGCGACGGCAATACCACGGGCCCGCTGTCCGTCTGCAAACGGCCCCTCCCCTTCGGAGACGAAGCGGGATTCAGCGGCGCTTTCGGCGACGTGAACCGCCACCGGCAGCTGATCGGCTCGCGAAAACTCCGCCACCCGACGGAACAGTGGCGCCGAAACCGTATAGGGCGCATGCGGCGAGACACCGGTCTGCACGAGCTCCGTATCACCCATGCGGAGCGCGTGCACCCGAGGAATGAACGCCTGCATGGACGCCTCGGCACGCGCCGGGTCCGGCCCGAACACCTCGAGATACGCGATGCCGCGCACACCGAGCTCGCGCATGGCCGCGAGCGGCGCGCCGGACTCTGTCGTATCAGCGAATGTGGTGATCCCGTTGCGCAGCCCCTCCTCGATGCCCGCGCATGCGGAGTCATGCAACGATTCCGCCACAAAGCAGTCGCGCCGCGCCGCGTTGAGCGTCACGAGCCATTCGCGAAACGCGAGCCCCTCGAGAAACCCGCGCATCGCGGTGAGCTCGAGATGCGTATGGGCGTTCACGAGCCCCGGCAGCAGAATGGCCGCGCCCAGATCGACGGTGCGATCGCCCTCGACCCGGGGAGCGCCCGCGGCCGCTCCAACGTACGCGATGTGCGCCCCCTCGACGATCACCGCCCCGTCGACAATCGGCGGCGACGAGACGGGCAGCACCCACTGCGCCGTGTAGATCGTCCGCTGGTGCACGACGGCACTCACCGAACAGCACTCACGGATGTGACGGCGGCGGTTTGATGGTGTCTCGTCCGGGGCTCGACGCGCGCACAAGACTGTCGGCTCGCAGAATCAACGGATTCGGCACGTCTTCAACACACGTATGTGTCGGTTCGGTGCCCGCGACGAAAAACTCGGTCACAAGGTTTCCGAGGCAGGCACTGGTGGCCAACCGTCCGGTTGCCGCGTCGATTTCGCGGACCACCACACCGTCGGGACGCGGCCAATCTGGCGGCTGCGGTTTGCGGCGATACACCTCGGTCATGAAGGCCCCCCACGCCGGTGCGGCCAATTCCCCGCCCTGCGCATTGGCCTTGATCTTCGTGGGCTTGTCAAAGCCCATCCACACGCCGGCCACCAGGTCGGCGGTGTAGCCGATAAACCAGACGTCGGCCCCATCGTTGGTCGTGCCCGTTTTGCCACCGGCAGGCACACGGAATCCCGAACTCGAGATTCGCGCGGCGGTGCCACGCAAGACGACGTCCTTCATCATGCTCACCATCAGCCACGACTCTTCGGGGGAGAGCACGGCCTCGCGCTTGGCCTGCGGCTGCCACACCGTTTTCCCCTGCGCGTTCTCCACCTTGACGATGGCATTGGGCGCCGTGCGCAGTCCGAGATTGGCAAACACGGAGTACGACGAGATCATCTCCACCGGAAACACATCGGCCGAGCCGATGAACATCGATGGGTACGGCGGGATGGGCGTCGTGATGCCGAACTTGCGCGCCATGTCGATCACGTTGTCGGCGCCCACCGCCAGACCGGTGCGAATGGCCGCCAGATTGCGCGACATGTACAGCGCTTTCCGCAGCGGCATGTTGCCCATGAACTTCATGTCGTAGTTCTGCGGCGTCCACTGTTCGCCGGAGAGCTGGTCCATGGAGATCGGGGAGTCGTCGACCACCTGCGCGGGGCTCAACCCCTGATGAATCGCGGTGGCGTAGACGATGGGTTTGAACGTGGAGCCGGGCTGCCGTTTCGCCTGCACGGCGCGGTTGAACTTGGAGTCATCGAAATCGCGTCCGCCCACCATCGCCCGTACGGCACCCGATCGCGGATCGACCGCGACAAATGCCCCTTGCAGGTACGGCGAGTTGGCAGCGCCCCGCTCACCGC
Organism: Gemmatimonadaceae bacterium; assembly: GCA_017991005.1. Classification (GTDB taxonomy): domain Bacteria; phylum Gemmatimonadota; class Gemmatimonadetes; order Gemmatimonadales; family Gemmatimonadaceae; genus Gemmatimonas. Next base: position 4,398 of record JAGNMU010000221.1, read on the forward strand.
CCTCCGCCGATCGCGCCGTGTATTCCTCGTACGTCAGGTGTTTGTAGGCGCCGTGACGACCGGCCTCGATCGCCTTGAGTTGATTCTCGAGCGCCCGTTCGGCGGCACTCTGCATGTCCACGTCGAGTGACGTGTACACCCGGAGTCCTTCATCGTAGAGGCGCTTGCCAAAGTGCTCTTCCAACTGCTGGCGCACCCATTCGATGAAGTAGGGCGCGACATCTCCCGCCTCGGTGCGCTGTGCCAACTGCAGCGGAAAGGCCTTGGCCAGCGACGCGTCGGCGCTGGTGATGGCTCCCTCGCGTCGCATCACTTCGAGCACGGTGTTGCGCCGGAGAATGGCACGATCGGCAAAGCGGCGCGGGTTGTAGCGTTCCGGCCCCTTCAGCAAGCCGGCAAGCATCGCCGCCTCGGCCACCGACACATCGCGCACCGACTTGCCGAAGTAGCGCTGCGCGGCGGTTTCGACGCCGTAGGCCCCGTTGCCGAGGTAGACCTGGTTCAGGTACAACTCGAGGATTTTGTCCTTCGAGTACCGCTGCTCGATGGCGCGCGCGACGCGCGATTCCTTGAGTTTGCGCATGAGCGCCTTTTCCCGCGAAATGCGATCGGGAAAGACGTTGCGGGCCAACTGCATGGTGATCGTCGAGAAGCCCTGCGCGTACCGGCCGGCGCGGACGTTGGCGAGCGCAGAGCCGAGAATGCGGCGATAGTCGATGCCGTTGTGGCTGTAAAAGCGCACGTCCTCGGTCATCACCACGGCATCGCGCACGTGTTTCGGAATCTGGCTCAAACTGACCAGCGTCCGGCGCTCGAGTCCGAGTTCGGTAATGAACCGGCCGTCGGCCGCGTACACCTTGGACGTCTGACTGGGGACGTACGCTTCCAGCGACGCGATCGAGGGGCAACGCCCTTCCCGGCAGATCACCATCCACGCGCCGCCCAGCACGCCGACGCCCACCGCGCCACCGAAGATGGCGAGGACAAGGATCCAGGCGAGCCACGGATAGCGGCGCGCGAATTGTGCGGGAGAAAATGTCATGAAGTTCCTGAACGCTACCGTCGATGCCCCAGGCGCGCCAAGAGCGCCGAATCGGATATTATTGGTACATGACCGAGTCCACGACCCCCGCCCCGCTCTTTGAACTCGCCTGGCGCGAGCTGCTTTTCCAGCACACCGAGGGACTGGCCGCCGCCTTCGAACGTGGGACGGTGACGGGATATTGTGGCTTTGACCCCACGGCATCGAGTCTGCACGTGGGGAATCTCATCCCGGTCATGGGACTGGTACACCTGCAACGTGCCGGACATCGACCCATCGCGCTGGTGGGTGGTGGCACCGGCATGATTGGTGATCCGAGCGGGCGGAGCAGTGAGCGCACCCTGCAGAGTCTCGAAACCATCGCCGCCAATGCGGAGGCCATTCGTGGCCAGTTGGCGAAGTTTCTCGACTTCGACGGGCCGCAGGGCGCCAAGCTGGTGAACAATCTCGAGTGGTTGTCGCCGCTGTCGATGCTCGATTTTCTGCGCGACACGGGCAAGCACTTCTCGATCAACTACATGCTGGCGAAAGACTCGGTGAAATCCCGTCTCGACGACGGTATTTCCTTCACCGAGTTCGCCTACATGCTATTGCAGGCGCACGACTACCTCGAGCTGCACAAGCGCGAGGGGGTGACGTTGCAGTTGGGCGGGAGCGACCAGTGGGGCAATATCACGGCCGGTCTCGAGCTGATTCGTCGCACGGTGGGCGCCGAAGCGCATGCGCTGACCTTTCCGCTCATCACCAACGCCAACGGGTCGAAATTCGGCAAGAGTGAAGCGGGCGCGATCTGGCTCGATGCGACGCGGACCTCACCATACCAGTTCTACCAGTTCTGGATGGGCGCCGACGATCGCGACGTGTCGCGCTTCCTCCGCTTCTTCACACTCCTCGACCGCGCAGAAATCGAGGCACTCGACCAGGCCGTGCGCTCGGCGCCCGAGGGACGTGCCGCGCAGCGCGCGCTCGCGATGGACGTGACGACTCGCGTGCACGGCGCGGAGGCCGCGCGTGTGGCCCGCGAAGTATCGGCGCTGCTCTTTGAAAAGGCGGATCCGGCGACCCTGTCGGCGAGCGCCCTGTCGGCGCTCGAGGCCGAGATCCCGTACAGCGTGTATGCCCCGTCAGCCGAAAGCACGGCGTCGGCCGACGCCGTCGACATGTTCGAATGTCTCACGGCACTCGGATTTGCCGCGTCGCGTGGAGCGGCCAAGCGGCTGCTGGAGCAGGGTGGCGTCAGCGTGAACGGGGCCAAACTCGCGGCGGCCGATCGCGTGATCGCGCGTGACCGCGCGCTCATGGGCCGTTTCCTGCTCGTCAAGAAAGGCGCGCGCGACTTTGGCCTCGTGGCGCTCGAGCCCTGACCCCAGCGGCGAAACGTTAGAAGCTGCGGCCCGGCGCGACGTCTTCGTACACGGTGTCACGCACGGCGATCACATGCATCGTGAGCGCACGGGCGAGCGCCACAAAGCCCACGGTTCGTGCGAGCGCGCGCGCGGCGAAGTCTCCGAGCGCGA
>JAGNMU010000222.1 GCA_017991005.1 Gemmatimonadaceae bacterium
CGGCAGGGCACTCTACCGCCAACCTCGACTCCGAAGGCCCTATGCGTTCGCCTGCAACTCATACGCTGTTCAGATCGGCTGTCGTCCAGTGTACCGCGTGGCTGGGCGCGTGCCGCGATGCCAATCCGGCGCAACCGGATCCGATGAAGACTCCCACGCATGTTTTCCGCAGTACCCAATCCACCACGCGCCGGTCCGCATCGCTGTGGACACGGCATCGCGCATGGATCACCCCGCTCACCGCCGTGACGTTTGCCTCGGCGTGTGCCACCACCGGTGCCACATTTCAGGGTGGGGTGGCCGATGCGTTCCCCGACCACCCGCCCTACTACGCCGGGGCGACGACCACACCGGCCGCGCAGCCAGGCGCGCGCGTCGGCGTGCTGCCACTGTACTATCAACCCGGCGCGGCACAGCCTGCGCTTTTCGATCCGCGCTGGGGACCGGGCACACCGCTGCACGCGCTGCTGTCCGAGATGAACGCGACACTCGATTCGCTCACGACGTCGCGCGGCGAATCGCTGACGCGTCTCATCGACGGCGCACGCGTCAGTGCGGTCGCGCCGACGTCGCTTGGTGTGCCGCCCGATGTGATGTTCGGCTGTCTCACGCGCACGAACCTGCCCGACGACGAGTGTGAAGAACGCGATGGTGCATTGGGTCGGGGACGGCAACAGATGCGGCTCGCCGTGGGGCGTCCATCAAAAGCGTGGATCGCGTGGGCCGGATCGACGATGGACGCGGCCGGTGTAAGTCATGTCCTCGTGATCTCGCTGGAGGTCGCGGACTATCCGGTTCGCCAGCGTGGGCTCGCCGGTGCCAAGTCCGTCGAACTGGGGACCAATCACACGATGTCGCTGCCCTGGCTGACCTCACTCGATACGCCGGTGCAGGTGGTGCAACTCACCGGCGCGCTGATCGATCGCAACGGGCGCGCCGTACGCATCGGTGCCGAGGGACTATATGCGCGGCGTACCCGACTGCTGCTGAGCGCGCTCGGGGCACAGGCCCTGATTGGGGACACGGACATCGCGTCGTTGCGCACACAGCGTCGCGATGATGTGGCCGGTGCACCGCTGGTGTGGCGTGAGGCGCTTCGCGAACTGGTGGCGCAGCTCACCCGCTGAGGCGAGGCGTCACGGCTCCCGCGCGTCCGCGGACCCGTGACGCCATCGCGACACCTCGAGTGTTCGCACGCAGCTGATCTCCTGAAGGAACCGGTCGTCGTGTGACGCCACGATCAGCGCGCCGTCGTACGCGCGGAGTGCCGCTTCGAGTTGCTCGATACTGTCCAGGTCAAGATGATTGGTTGGCTCGTCGAGCAGGAGGCACCGCGCGGGCTCGTCGCCCGACAAGACAATGGCCAGCGCGGCGCGCATGCGTTCACCGCCGCTCAGGGATTCGACAGGTCGAAGCACGTCGCCTTCGCGAAAATGAAATCGCGCGAGCGTTTCGCGAATCGCCGAATCGGTCCAGCGTATGTGGTAGGCCCGAAATGCATCGATCAAGGTATGGCCGTCGCCCAGCAGCGCGACCTGTTGGTCGAGATACGCCACGCGCGTGACAGGAACGCCACGATAGAGGTGTCCGTGCAGCGGCGTGCGATGTCCGGCCAGCAGGTGCAGCAGCGTGGATTTTCCAGCGCCATTGGCGCCGACAAGCGCAACGCGCTCCGGGCCCACGACATCGAATGACACGTGTGTCAGAATGGGCGCGTCCGGCGCGGGCCCCGTCGACACGTCCTGGAGTGAACAGACGGTGGTGCCGGACGGCAAGCCGGTCGGCACCACCGGAATGCGCAGCGCCTTGTGATCGTCGAGCCGCTGTGCGGCCTCGGCGACACGTTCGCGCGCCGCGTGTTCGACGCGGCGCGCCGTTTCCTGCAATCGTGCGCCGGTGTGCTGACTGCGTTCGCGTGCGGCGTTGAGTACGAGTGAAGGCTGACTCCCGGTGGGGCGAGCGCGTCGTCCTTTCGCATCGGACTTCGCTTTTCGTTCGCGTGCCTCGACGACCGTTCGCTGCGTCTTCTTGAGCGCCGCAGCGGCGCTGTCCAGCTCCCGCTCCGCGGCCAGACGCTCCTGTTCAACGGCCTCGCGATACAGGGTGTAGTTGCCACCGTAGAGTCGCACCGACCCACCACGCAATTCGAGGATGCGGTCGACGTGGCCGAGCAGGACGCGGTCGTGCGACGCAACAATCAGTCCGCCACGCCACTGCGATACGACCGCACACACCGCCGCGCGACTGGGCGCGTCCAGATCGTTCGTTGGTTCGTCCATCAACAGCACATCGGGCTCCGAGAGGAGCTGTGCCGCGAGATGCAGTCGGGCACGTTCGCCGCCGCTCAGCGAACGCACGGGTGTGTCGAGGGCCACGTGCGCCAGACGCACGTTGCCGAGTATGACGCGCAGGCGCTCGGGGAGTGTCCAGTGTCCGTCCACGATCTCGAGATCGCGGGTCAACTGGTTGGGCGTCCCATCACCCGACTCAATGCGTGCGAGTGCCGTGACGATGTGTTGAACACCCAACGCATCGCCCACGCAGCCCATCGCGCGCGGGGTTACGCCTTGTGCGAGATACGACACTCGGCCCATGTGCCGCACATGGCCAGTTGTGGGCGCGCGATGCCCCGCGAGCATACTCAGCAGGGTGCTTTTACCCGACCCGTTGGCGCCAACAAGCGCCAGTCGCTGACCGGCTGTCAGTCCCAGTGAAAACGGCTCAAAAAGACAACGACCGGCGGGCAAGACGCAGCTGATGGCGTCGGCCGTGACCAACGGACGAGAGGACAGAGACATACGATGGGGCTCCTGGCAGGGATGGCATATTCGGGAGAGTACGGGCCAGGTGCTGATCCATCGTGTCCTCGCTGCGGGAGTTCAACAGGTCCCGTACTTTGCAGGACGGGCACGTCTGCGGGTGTACGGGAGGTGTGGTCGGTACGACGTAGTGTTCGATACGGAGAAACCCAGGTGCCGGTTTCCGCCGCATCTCCACAAAATATCGTGGCGTTTTCGATGTCGACAGCGTTGGAGCGGCATCGCGCTCTGAGACGCAGATGCTCTTCCCGTTTTGGGCGGGACGCGTGGCCAACGATGCGGGACGAGGCGCGTGCCCGACTCAAGACCGGTCGCTGACTCGAATGAGGCAGCGACCGGAGGTGAGCTGGAGCGGTCCGCGCGAACGCTGGATGCGTACGGGTCGTCCTACTGGCGCGACGACTTCACTCCGGCGCGCGCAAAGATCGCAATCTCGATACGGCGATTGAGCTGCTGCCCGTTGTCGGTGTCGTTGGATGCGATCGGTTCCGCCTCACCGCGGCCGATCACGCGGAGCCGCGACATCGGCACACCCTGCACGCCCAAGTAGTCCGCCGCTGCGCGTGCGCGCCGTGAGGAGAGGTCAAGGTTGTACGAGTCAGTGCCCGAGGCATCGGTGTGCCCGACAATGAGCAGATCCGTGTCCGGGTACTCCTTAAGGCTCGACGCGAGGTTGCGCAGGTTCTCTGCTGCCTGCGGACGAATCGCGGTGGAGTCAAAACCGAACATGAGCCCCGACGCGAATGTGACCTGAATGCCTTCGCCAACGCGCTCGACGGTTGCACCGGGAATCTTGGATTTGAGCTCGAGCGCTTGCTGATCCATCTGGTGGCCGATGATGGCCCCGGCGGCACCACCGACGATTGCACCAAGGATCGCGCCTTTGGCCGTAGATCCGTTGGCGCGACCCACGGCGGCGCCTGCAGCCCCACCAGCGGCGGCACCGATTGCGGCCCCCTTCTCCTTGCGACTCAGACTCGCGCACCCGCTCGAAACGACCAACATCGTTGCAAGTAGGGTCACGTTGGCAACGGCGCGCGCCGAAAAGCGGCTCTGCAGCCGAAGGGTACGCGACGGCGCTGTACTCGTGCCGAGCGCGAGGGACGACGAGCGAAGAGAAAACATGTTGGTTCCTTGCACGGAAATGGACGACGCCGACACGAGACGGCGTCGAGGAGACGGGAATCCCCGTATCATCATACCCGTAGTGCTCGCCACGATCTATCGCTCGAAAGGAGGCGTTCCCTGTGCTCCGGGTCGTGCGTCGCGTGTCGACCCTTTGGCCAATAGTGGCTGCGCGTTCCCGCGGACTGATTTCTCAGATGTCCCGAACCCGCCTCAACGGCCCGCAAACCGATCGATGGCCGATCGCACGCCCTGTGCATGGCCTGATGGCGCTCGGGATGGTGTGTGCGCTCTCGGCATGTGGTTCGGCCGCGCGTCTTTCCGTTGCCGAGGGAACAGGGCCCACACCCACCTTACCCGCGCCGCGTCGTACGCTCATTCCGACAATCAACGTCGTGAAGGCCAAAGGATGGGCGCCTGGCGCGGTGCCGTCGGCCGAGCGCATCACGCTGCTGCGCGACAGCGATGGCGACGGGGTCGCCGAGCTGCGGTCGCCTTTCATCGTCGGGGTGGCGTCGCCTTTTGGCATGGCGCTCGTGGGCAATCAGCTCTTCGTCGCGGCAACATCGGCGGTGCGTCGGTATCCCTATCGTGCGGGAGACGTGCGCATCAGTGATACGGGCACCATCTTCACGCCGCTGCCTGCCGGGCCCATCAACCATCACTGGACGAAAAGCCTCATCGCCGATGCGCGCGGTGAAAGTTTGTTTGTCGGAGTCGGCTCCAACAGCAACGTCGGCGAGAATGGCCTCGAGCACGAAGTAGGCCGTGTGTCGATCTGGGAAATTGTGATTGCCACCGGCGCGGATCGCGAGCTGGCGACCGGCCTTCGCAATCCGGTCGGGATGGCGATCGAACCGCGACGCGGAACGTTGTGGGTCGTGGTGAACGAACGCGATGAGCTCGGCAGCGATCTCGTCCCTGACTATCTCACCTCTGTGCAGGACGGCGGCTTCCACGGATGGCCGTACCGCTACTTCGGCACGCATGTCGATGAGCGTGTGAAGCCGGCGCGCGCAGGACGACTGCCCGACGCGGTCGTCCCCGACTACGCGCTGGGTCGTTTGCTCGCATGGAAAGCCGTTGGACAGGTGGAGGGCTCCCACTTCTGTGAAGTGTGGTTTTCGCGCGCGCTCCAGGGTCGCGGCACCGTGATGCGCGTGATCCTGTCCTGGAATCCAACGCCGTCAACACACGTTGCGGGTCTCGAATTCATCATTGGCGAAGATCCGGAACAGCAGTTGACCGACGATCTGCGGCGGTTCAAACAGTTGGTCGAAGCGGGCGCTATTACGACTGGAAGCGACACGGCTGCACCGGCGCCGACGGACGAACGCCACGCACGATGGGCGCCACCAACCGATGCCCATCCGACCTTCGCGCTCGCTCGGGGACAGTAACACACCGGCCACGGCCGCCAATTGTGTGCCGCTTCACCAAAACGTTCGGAAATTGGTGATGAAACGCGATCTGAACGTATCCCTCGCGGGTAATGGCTTCAGGTGATGATCGGAGGAGGCTCGGCATGCGGCGGCGAGGTTGGGACGGCCGATGGCGTGAAGGTGCACGACCATCGCCAGATCGCTTCATCGTTGGACCACCACGTCAGGATCACGCGCTCTCGGCGCGCCAGCCGCGCGCAGTACCGATGCCAGCGGGATGGTGAAGGCGTTGAGCCGTGCCAGGCGGACGCCACGGTCATCACCAGGTCGCAGTGCAATGCGCCATCCGGCGACTCGCGCAGGGTCACAGAGAAGTCGCCTCGTACCGACGTGCTGGCAGTCCCCAGCGCACGCAAGGCCACGAGTATCAGGTACGTGAGTGTTGTTGCCGAGGATGGAGGGACCGTCGAAATCTCGAACGAGGTCAACAGTCGCATACCACGTGGCAGGGCGTGTGAGACCAACGGCGTCACGAGCCGCCACCACTCGGTGACGGAAAGTTGGCGTGCAGGGGCCAGCAATCCATCGCCGAGTGGTCCGCGAAGCAGGCGGAGCAATCGACCCATGTCTCGTCCCTGTTCGGCGAGTGTACGCAACGCCAGAAGATCGGCCGGGGGCAGGGCTGCGCCGAGCACATCAGCACGCAGCGCCAGTGCGCTGGACTGTCCTCCGAGTTCGTGAATCAAGACGGCGAAGATGTCATCCTGCAGCTCGGCAAGTTCAGCAGTGGGCAACAACGCGCGTCGGCGCGCCGGTTTCTTCACCATGTGCGCTTCGTCCCGAAATGAGCTTCGTGACCACCTACCCCCGATAGACCTATGCCATTCGCTTCGCCGACGCACACATTGACTGCGCCCCACACCACGGAACTCCAGCCGATGACCAGTCCGCCAATCCGTATTCTCCTCGTTGACGACCACGGCATCATGCGCGAAGGACTCGCGGCGGTCCTGTCGCGGGACGAGGGACTGGATGTGGTCGGCCAGGCGGGCACGGGTGAGTCAGCGATGCAGCAGTTTCGCGAACTGGCTCCGGATGTCTGCATCGTCGATCTCCGCATGACGCCGATGGATGGAGTGGAAACTACGGAGGCCATGCGACAACTCAATCCGGCGGCCCGCGTGATTCTGCTCACCACGTACGACACGGATGAAGAAGTGTTCCGTGGTCTGCGCGCCGGCGCCGCCAGCTATCTGCTGAAAGACGTCGATTCTGCTCGCCTGATCGATACCATTCGCGCCGTTCACGCCGGACGAAAGGCCATCTCACCAGAGATCGCCGCGAAACTCGCCGAACATGTCGCCTCCGATGCGCTGACCGCCAGACAGCAGGAAGTCCTCAACTGTCTCGCGCAGGGGATGTCGAACATCGAGATCGGACGTACGCTCTTCATCAGTGAAGGTACCGTCAAGGCGCACGTAAAGGCCATCCTGCAGAAGTTGGATGCGCGGGACCGCACGCAGGCGATCACGATTGCGATCAAACGCGGGCTCGTCCGAACACTGTAGGCGATACCTGCTCCTGCGGTCTATCCGGCAAGGCACAGCGCACTCCTGCTCCAGAGGGC
>JAGNMU010000223.1 GCA_017991005.1 Gemmatimonadaceae bacterium
CCGTTGCCGACCTTTCCGCCCGATCTTGCTGCGGCGGCGCGTCACCTGCTGGCGGAGGCGGCGGCCCGAGGCGAACTGCGCCATCCGGCCATTCGTCGCAACCAGCCCAACGTGGATGACATTCGCACGGTGTGGCGCAAGCTTGGTGGCACGACCACGCGACTCGGGCAGGCCGAACTGACGGCGTGGTATGAAGCGCAGATGCAGGACGTCTGGGACTATGACGCGGTTCGTGCGTTGCCGCTCAAGCTTGACCGCCGCGATTTTGTCACCGAGGAGCAACTGGCGGAGGCGCGCGCGATTCCTGATGCGGCCATCGTGCGCGACAAAACGGTTGAACTCGAATATGACATCGAGGAACGCGACGGCAGCCTCACACCTGTGGTTCGCTTTCGCCTGCCCGAGAAGCTTGCGCGGACAGTCGTGGCTGAGGAACTGCCCCCACTGGATCGTCCGGTGCGCTTTGTCGTGATGCGTGGACAACGCGGCGCGGTGCGCGCCGATGATCTGGCGACCTTGCAGGATCGGCTGGACGATCCCTACACCGACGAGGAGCGCGCCACCGCGGCGCGCCAGCGTGAGGAGCGCGGTCGACCGGGGCAGGGCGGACGTCGGGATGGCGGCAGTGCGGGGCGTGGCGGATCACGCGGGCGTCCCGGTGGATCCGGCGGATCTGGCGGCGGCCGGCACGGAGGCGGCGGTCGGCATGGCGGTGGTCACAGTGGCGGACGACCAGGTGGTCGCCGCAAGGGCCGTTGAGCGACCGGGCGTGCGTCAGGGCACCGCTTTGCCGTGCGCTGACGCGCTGTTGAGCGTGTGCTGGCGACGGCGCGCCATGAAGGTGCCGATATCAGCGGCTGGCAGCGGACGGCTGTAGAGATATCCCTGGCCAATGTCGCAGGCGATGGACCGCAGGTACTGCTCCTGCCCGAGTTCCTCGACCCCTTCGGCTACCACTTCGACGGAGAGCGATCGCGCGAGCGAGACAATCGTGCGCACGAGTGCGGCGTCGCGATCCCCCACTTCGATGCGTTTGACGAACGAGCGATCGATCTTGAGTTCGTCGACGGGGAAGTACTGCAGGTACGAGAGCGATGAGTAGCCCGTGCCGAAGTCGTCGATGGCCAGACGAAGTCCGAGCGCCTTGAGCGCTTCCAGTTTGACGCGTGCCGCCTCCGGCTCGCGCATGACATCGCTTTCCGTGATTTCCAGCACGAGTCGGCGCGGATCGAGTCCTGAGAGTCGGAGCGCATCGCGCACGTCGGCGGAGAGGTTGTCGTCGTCGAGTTGCTTGGCCGCGAGGTTCACACTGACCGATGGTGGCGACACGCCCGGAAAATTCCAGGAGGCGGCCTGCCTGCAGGCTTCGCGGAGCACCCACCGGCCGATCTCCACGATCATCCCGGTCTCTTCCGCGATGGAGACAAAACCACCCGGCGCAACAACACCGCGCGTCGGATGTTGCCAGCGAATGAGCGCCTCAAAACCCTTCACGTCCCCGGTGTCGATGCGCACCAGCGGATGGAATTCGAGGAACAGTTCGTTGCGGTCGAGCGCCAGACGCAGATCGCTCTCCAGCTCGAGCCATTCCATCGCATCGTGGTGCATCGACGGGTCGAACACCCGGACGCAGGCTTTGCCGGATGCCTTGGCCGCATACATGGCAGTGTCGGCGTTGCGGAGCACACTCTCGGCGTCGTCATCCGCCGTCGCGGTGGCGATGCCCAGGCTGACGCCGACCACCACTTCCCGCCCGTTCAGATCCATCGGGCGACGCAATGTGGTCAGCAAACGCTCGGCAAGCATCTCCGGCTGATCATCGTCGTCCACCGATTCGAGCACGACGGCAAATTCGTCGCCGCCCAGGCGCGCGACGGTTTCGCCGGTCCGCACCGTTGCCGCGATGCGGCGGCCCACCAGCTGCAGCAGTTCGTCGCCGACGGCGTGTCCGAGTGAGTCGTTGACCCGCTTGAAACCGTCGAGGTCGAGCAGAATGACGGCCACCCGATGCGAGCTGCGACTCCGGCGTTCGAGCGCGTGATGCAGACGGTCGCGAAAGAGCACACGATTGGCGAGCCCGGTCAGTTCGTCGTGAAACGCCTGACGCACCAGTTGTCCTTCCATGCGCTTGCGTTCGGTGATGTCCTGGATCATCCCGAGCAGGCGCGTTTCGCCACCGTCCTTGACCAGCGAGACCGTGAGCTGGCCCCACACCAGATGGCCGTCCTTGTGAAAGAACCGCCGTTCAATGCTGGCCTGATCACGAAGTCCCGCGCGCAACTCGCGGCCCATCTCGCGACCGGCCTCGATGTCTTCTTCGGGCGAGAGTGTGATCGCGGTGCGGCCAATCAACTCGTGCGGCTCATAGCCCAGCAGATCTTTCGACGCGGCATTGGCTTCGAGGATGACGCCGTCGAACGACAACACGTGAATCGCCACGCCCGCGTAGTCGAAGAACGTCCGGAACCGCGCGTCGCTTTCGCGCTGCGCACGTTCCGAAATGCGCTGGGCCGTGACATCGCGGACGTGTACGAGCACCGCGTCCTGGCCGTCGATGTCGCGGGCCTGCACAATCACCTGCGTGTCGAGCAGCTGCCCGTCGCGCGTGTAGAGCGTTCGCTCCATCATCATCGCGTCGGTGGAGAGCGCGTCCTTGGTGCTCAGCATCGCAGACAAGGCACACGCGCCCGTACCGCACAGATGCAACGCCTCGAGCGGTTGCCCCAGCACGTCGGCCGATCGGTGCCCGATCAGGCGCTCCGCGGCGTGGTTCCAGGCGAGCACGAGACCGTCCGCACGAGCCACGGCAAACATGGCGAGCGGACTTTCGTCGAACAGCAGGCGAAAGCGTCGCTCGCTGCGCTGCATGCGCTCGTACCGCAGCTGCAGTTCGCGCGAGAGTTCGGTCATGGCGGCGGCACCCAGCTCCCGCTCCCGATCGATATCGTCGAGCATCGAGCTGACTGACGCAAGCACCCGCTGGAGCTCCTCCGGCGGCCGGCCCGACCCGAAGTGGCGTCGAAGCTGGCGCTCGACGAACGGATGCATCGTCAGCGTTCGCCGATGGTCGTGACCGTCATGGTCTGATTGTGCAGCACGGCTTGCGTGTGTGTGCGACCGTCCGTGGGCGGTGCGATCTCGCCATTGCCGTAGAATCCGACCACGGGCGCACCCTGGCTGGCAAACACCACCTCGTCCAGCTCCTCCTCGACACGACTGCGCATCACGGCGCGGCGCCCGATACACGACACACAGATGGTGAGCGACGGGGCGTGCCCGTCATCCAGCGTCCCGGCGATTTCTGCGGCACTCGCGGCGCCATCGATCAGCTTGTCCGTCGTGGTGCGCATCAGACGCACCGTACTGCCGGTGGGAATGTCACCGGCAAATCGCAGCGAGCCGACGCTTTCATCGATCGCGAGAATCGTGCGGACGGCCACTGGACCGCCTTCGTATTGCCACACGGCCAGCGGAAAGAGCAGGGCGATGCCGGGGAGTTCACGGGCGAAATCGCCCAAGTACCGCTTGTAGACCTCGAGTGCGTTTTCCCCATCGAGCTCGTAGACGGTGGTCGTCTCGGCGCGGGTAACTTCACGCTCGGGTCCGAAGAAGTCCCATCCGCCGACCGAGCCGGTGCCCACGAGCAGCGACTCACCAACGAGCCCCACCGCGACCACCTGTCCCGGCTGCGGTGGTCGATTCAGCCCGACGGCCGTGCGCGACAGCGCCAACCCGTTTGACGCCAACCCGCCGCTGACTTTGACATCGTCCGGGAGAGCGCCGTTGAGCGCGTCGACAAATTGCGTGGCATTCAGCGCCAGTCCTTCAGCGAAGAGCAACACGTGTTTGAGGCCCTCGATCGCCGACAGTGACGCGCCAAGCTCACGGCCGAGCCGTTCGCTGTTCTCGAGGCTTGCTCCCTCCAAGACCAGCGCGTGTGCGCGCGCCGTTTCGAACTCGACGGCGGTGACGACCGTGCATTCGTCGTCGACGGTGCCGTCGACGATCTGGCCGCCGCCGGAACAGTAGACGTGCGCGGCTGCGGGCCACGTGGTCGCAATCGAGTCGAACCATGCTGAGGCCGGTGCATCGACCGGTCCGAACGTCAGGATGAGTTGGACGCCTGTCTCAGGATGCACTGGGAGTGGCGTGGACCACTCACCCGTCGGGGACCACACAAAACGCTGAACCTTCATCTGGCCTTACACCGGAAAATCACACGAGGGGAACCCCCGCCACTCCGACCGAACACGCGGTCTCGGCCGACGAGCGGAGCGATGACAGAGCGATGGCGGAGCGGCGAGTCGCACACATGCATCCGCCTCTGTGCCTTCGAGTGTCGACCGGCGACCGAAGTGGCTGAAGTCTCGAGGGAGAACTGGCGCGCCGATGGCGCCGACGCCCAGCCCATCGGCGTCCGGGGCCGTCCGAACAGGCGGCCATTTCTAGACGGACTGATCGGTCCTATCAATTCCGGAATATTTTCCGTTTCGAGTCCGGAATGCCCGCATTGAAAATCTAGTAACAGTTTATCCAGTAATGGTTTAGAGCAATATCTAACGGAGGAGTTGCGAATAGGACCATACGGTCCTACTTTCACTCCACAATGTCAGACCGCCGAACGCAGATCCTCGACGCCGCCGCCACGCTCATCTCCGAGCGCGGGTTCACCTCGACTTCGGTCGATGATGTGATCAAGGGTGCGAAACTGAGTGGCAAAAGCCACTTCTACCACTACTTCAAGTCGAAGGACGAACTCGGCTACGAAGTCCTCAACCGGCAGTTCGAGCGATTCGCCGAGCGCGGTCTGGCAATTTTGCGTGAGCCGATGATCGATCCGATCGAACGGCTGTCGCTGTTCATCGATGCGGTGGTGGCGTTGCAGGCCGAAAGCGGAGGTCGCCGAGGCTCGCCGTTTGGAAATCTTGCGGCGGAGTTGGCCGACGCGCACGAAGGCTTCCGGGTCCGTATCGAAGCCGTCTTCGAGCGCTGGGCGAGTCAGATCCGCTCGCTGCTCTGGGAGGCGCGCCCGCAGTTGCAGGACGATGTGGATGCCGTGCGGTTGTCGCGGTTCATCATCGCGGCACTGGAAGGCGCCGTGTTGATGACGCGGGTCAAGCGCGACCTGTCGGTCCTCGAGGGTATCGCGATCGATCTCAAGCGGTTCATCGCCATGCACATGCGCGAGAACGCGCCGATCCAGATGGGTCGGCTGATGGTGGGCGTCGAGTAGCAGTCCGCGATCGGGTCAACGATCGCCTGAGGCATCAGCAACAGCGAGACGGCACTTTGGTGGGGCACCCGCGGGAACGCGTCGGTTCTGACGGTGCGAGGCATGACGGCGATTGCTGCGCGAGGCGCGGCGCGGAGAGGAAGACATGGTAAGCACCAACGACATCGCACTGCGACAGGCCGTGGTGGCTCGCGAGACATCCAGCGCGGACCGCGTGGAACGGCGTGCGCAGTTCGAGCGCGAAGCGCTGGTGCACCTCGATGCGTTGTATTCGTTTGCGCTGAAACTGGCCCGCTCGCGCGACGATGCGGAAGATCTCGTCTCCGACACGTTTCTGCGCGCACTCGAGCGCTGGGAGCAGTATCATCTCGGGACGAACATCCGCGCGTGGCTGTTTACGATCCTGTATCACGTGTTCGTCAGCCGGAAGCGGCGCATCGATGCCCGCGAGGTGCAGCAGCCCGAGGACACCGAAGGCTGGGCGATGTTCGAGGCCGTTGGCGAGGCGGATCCGGAAGGGCGCTTCTACGACTCCTTTCTCGATGACGAAGTGACGCGTGCGATTCGCGCACTGCCCGAGGAATACCGGTCGGCCGTGGTGTTGAGCGACCTGCAGGGGCTGCGATACGCCGAGATCGCGGAGGCGCTCGGCGTCCCCGAGGGCACGGTCAAGTCGCGTCTGTTTCGCGGGCGCCGTTTGCTGCAGCGCAAGCTGGCCAACTATGCGATCGAGATGGGATACATCAAGGAGTCGGTGGTGCGCGCCGTGCTCACGCCCACGATCGCGCCGTCAGCGCTTCCGATCGCGCCCTGAGACGTTGGCCGCTTCGTCGGTCAGCGCGCGCGAACCACGCACCAACTCGTCCAAGGCGCGCTCGACGGTTCCACTCCACTGCTGCAGTCGCTCGCGCAGCGACACCAGTTCGGCGCGCGACTGCGCGGCGTCCCGCGCTGCATCGTCGTGCAGCGACATCAGCTCCAGTACGCGCGCGCGCATCACTTCCAATTCGGAACTGAGCGTATCGCGGTCCCGCTCGGTCTCATCCAGTAGCTCGTGGACGCGCGCGCGCGTCTGTGTCAGCAACGTGCACATGGCGCGCCAGGCATCGCGCTCGAGCGTCAGTTGCTTGCGCGCGGCCGTGTCCTCCGCCAGGCGCTCGCGCAACCGCGCCAGCCGCTGCACGAGTGTCCCGTTGCCGTTGACGGCGGTGCCGGGTCCGAGGACGGCCATCGCGGCTTGCAGCTCGCGATCCAGTTCCGCTGCGCGGCGCGCATAGTCGTCACGGGCCGATCGCGTTTCGTCGAGCGTGGCCAGCGCATCGCGCAACGCGCGCAACTCGACCGCGATGCGGCGAACGCCGCGGGCATCGCCCTCCGACACCAGCCACCGGAGCGACGCGACGAAGCCGCGCTCGAGTGACAGATCGCTGGCACCTTCGACGCGATCGAGCGCGCGGGGCGGGGTCTGCGGTGTCTGCGGCGTGTCCACGATCAGCTGCGATCCAGATCGCGTGCACGTCCGCGTCCCGGACGGGCCGTACGTTTAGCACGATGACGGGCGGCCTTGGCGCGGTTGCCGCAGGTGCCCATATCGCACCAGCGGCGCAGCCCGTTCTTGGTGGCGTCGAGAAACACCCGGTGACAGCGCGTATCGGCGCAGCGACGAACGCGATCGAGTTCGCCGTTG
>JAGNMU010000224.1 GCA_017991005.1 Gemmatimonadaceae bacterium
CTGCCTTTGACTTCCTTGTTGGCAAAGTTGAAGCGCAGCGGCGGAAAATCGCAGTTCTTGAGGCGCCAGATGCCACGGGTGCGCACGCGGAGCGGCACCACGCGCTTGCCGCCAGGCGCGTCGCTGTCGGCATACGCGATGGTTGCCGCATGCCACGGCGCCGTTTCGCTCTTGTCTTTCTTCACCGCCTTGAAGTTGGCGGTGAGCGTGGCGTCGATCACCGATTCACTCTTGAAGAGTGGCGAATCGGGTGCTTTGGGCACCTTGGGCGTCGTGTCGTTGTCCGCCTTCTTCGCTTTGGGCGCGTCGGACTTTGTTCCCTTGGCGGGCGGGGCGGCCTGCGCCGCGAGTGTTCCCGCGCCTGCCGTCGAGAGAGCCGCCAGTGCCGCGACGGCGAGTCCGCACCGCACCACGGAACTGCGCACCGCGCGCATGAGTATTCCAGCAGAGACAGGCAGAGAGACTCGCATCATCGCAACTCCGCATCGGTGACAAGGGTGGAGCCTGCTGTCCGCACGAGCATGAGCAATTCCTCGGGGGACGTTTTCTTGCGCAATTGCACGTGGTAGTCCACGACGGTGACGCCATCGACATGCTCAATGGTGCCCACGCGCCACTGCTTGGTGTATTCCTGCAGACGCACCTCGATGGCGCGGCGCATCGCCGCCTGATCGTTGGTGGTGATGCGGAGGCGCATGTCTTCAGCAACCGGCGCCGGCTCGCCTTCGGTGGCGTTGGCGCGTTTCCACGCACGCTCAGCCACGCCTTCCAGCTGCTCGCGCGTCATGTTGCGAAAGACTTCGTCGTCGATACGCGCCACGAACGTCCCGGTACGTGCGAGTTGCTTGGCGCGCTTGAGTCGCTTTTCAGCGATACGCCCGTCGAGTTCGACCGGCGCGCTGCCAAAGTCGGTAAACCAGAGTGCCAGCGAGACCACGTTGAACATGATCGACATGACGGTCGCCACGGGCAGATTCACCGCCGATGCCAATCCGATGGCGGTGGCGAGAAAGACGTACACGGCGTCTTTGCTGTCGTCGAGCGTGTTGCGAAAGCGCACGGCGGCCACGATGCCGGCCAAACTGAACGCGAGGGCCACGCTGTACTTGACCAGCAGCACGATTCCCGCCACGACGGCGGGCAGCACGACCAGCAGTTGCACGACACTCTGCTGATATCCGCGTTTGGCGCGCGTCAGCTGATAGACCCACGCCACGGGCAGCGAGAGCAGCACGGCCGTGACAATCGCGACGGCGACACTGATGGCCAGTGTCCCTTCGTCGAGCGTGGCGACGGGCATGCCTTTGTCGGTCACGGCTTCGACACCGCCGAACATCGCGTTCAGGGACGACGGGATCGCCGCATTGGTGTGCGGCAACCATCGCCACGTCAACGCCGCCGCACCGATGAGCACGATGTAGTACACGACCGCGCGGATGATCAGCCGAGTTGCTGCGCTACCTTGTGGCGCCGAGTCCGTCACTCACGATCTCCATACAAGAAGTCCACACCCGCGTCGATGGCACGACGACGCACAGTGCCGTCGGCCCGCTCCTGGGGCACGACAAGTATCGTGATCCATCGGCCTTCCCGCCATGATCGTCCGCTATGCCAGTCGCGAGCCGCCTTGCTGTCCCCCCGCTGACCCACCAATTTCGGCCCATGACACGTCTGCCCATCCGCTTGGCGGGACCGGCCGCCCTGCTCGCCCTTCTGGCCGCGACTGGCGCTGCCCGGAACGCGCGCGCCACGCCCGTTGGCGCGCTGCCGACGTCGGCCGACAAGCCGTCGCTGGTGGTGCTGATCGCGATCGACCAGTTCGCCGCCGACTATCTCACGCGATTTGGTCCGCAGATGAACGGCGGTATCGCCCGTCTGATGAAGGGCGGCGCGTGGTTCACCGACGCGCACCACGATCACGCGATCACGGAGACCGCGCCGGGCCACGCCACACTGCTGGCGGGCCGGTTTCCGCGTTCGACGGGCATCATGATGAACAGCATCGGCGTGGAGGATGACGCGGCGCCGCTGATCGCCAGTGGCTACGGCCCAGGCGCCTCACCACGCCGCTTTCTTGGCACCACACTCGCCGACTGGATGCGGTCGGCGGACGGCAAGACGCGCACCCTGTCGGTGTCGATGAAAGACCGCGCCGCGATTCTGCCGAACGGCCGGGCGGCGAGCGATGTGTACTGGTATTCGCCGGACGGGCGCTTCATCACCAGCAGCTATTATCGCAAGACGCTGCCCGACTGGGTGAAGACGTACAACGCCAAACAGTTTCCGGCGTCGTTTGCGGGCAAGACGTGGTCACTGTTGCTGCCGGACAGTGCGTATCATGAGCCGGACAGTGTGAGCATCGAGGCGAGCGGCCGGAATTTCCTTTTTCCGCATCCGTTGCCGGCAGACGCCTTTGATGCGGTCAATCTGGTGCGTGCCACGCCGTTCATCGACGACATCGTCGCGGACTTCGCGCTCAACGGCGTGCGCGCGATGGAACTTGGCGCCGGGACGCGCACGGACCTGCTGACGATCTCACTGTCGGCGACCGACGTGATCGGCCACCAGTTTGGCCCGGACTCGCGCGAATCACACGACCAGGTGCTGCGCGTGGACCGTGTGATTGGCGCGTTTCTCGATTCGCTGTACGCCATCCGCGATTCGTCGAAGGTGACGATCGTGCTGACGGCGGATCATGCCGTGGGGCGCATCCCGGAGCTGGCCGCCGCAACGGTCAAGCCGACGCCACTTCGGGTGACGCTCGACCCGCTGCTGCCCGCAATTCGCGCAACGCTGCGCGCGGCGGGTGTGGACACGAACGCCTTTGTCTCCGAGCAGAACATCGTCCTGCTCGACCGCAGTGCGTTTCGCCGCAAGTCGCTCGATCCGGATTCACTGCTGGCGCAATACGCGCGGTTGGCCCTGGCGCGACCCGGTGTGGCGCGCGTCGATCGGTTCAAATCGGTGCTGGCGGATTCACTCAAGGATCCGATCTCCCGCCGCTGGGCGCATCAGTTTCCACCGACGGTGAACATCGAGATGCTGATCACCCTCACGCCGTACAGCACCTGGGGCGGCAACGTGGCATCACATGGCTCACCGTACGACTACGACTCGCACGTGCCGATCATTTTCTCGGGCTTTGGCATTGTTCCGGGGCAGTACAACAACTTCGTGCGCACGGTGGATATTGCGCCGACGCTCGCGGCACTGCTTGGTGTGAAGCCGGCGGAGATGCTGGACGGGAGGGTACTGTCGGGGGTGTTGCGGTAGGGGTGGGGGGACTGCTTCACTACAGATTCGGGACGGTGGGACGGGGAGACCTTGAGACTGGGATGAACATCGGGACGGAGACAGAGACAGAGACCGTCGACAGTCGACCGTCGACAGTCTTCCGTCTCGCCGTTCAAGTCCAAGTCTCACATCCCACAGTCTCTCCGTCCCGTATCTGTAGTTCGCCGTCCTCTACGGCACAATAAGCGCCTTCACCACCTGGCGCCCCGCCACCGCCGCCAACGCCTCATTCGCCTGCTCGAGCGAAAACCGCGCCGACACCGCGTCGAGCCACGGCAGTTGCCCGCCTTGATGCGCGAGCAAATCGACGGCGCGATGAAAGTGCGAGTAGTCGCATCCCCAACAGCCGCGTATTTCGGCATGTTTGCGATTGAGCTGCGTGTGCGGATTGATACTGACGTTGCCCGCGTCGGTGTACTGGCCGGCGATCACCACCACCCCACCATCGCGCACCAGATCGAGCGCCTGACCAACGGCTGACGGATCGCCCGCTACCTCGATCACCACGTCCACCCCGCGTCCACCATTCGCGGCACGGACGGCGGCGGCGCGGTCGGCGGGCGGCATGTCGAGCGTGACTGTATGGGTCGCGCCCATGCGACGGGCGAATTCGAGACGCGAGTGTGGTGCACCGATGGCGATCACCGACTGTGCGCCGGCGAGTGAGGAAAGCGCGATCGCCGCCTGCCCTACCGGTCCGACACCCAACACGGCGACCGTCGAACCCAAGCGGACACCTCCGCGTTCGACCGCATGCATCGCCGTGACGAGACCGCAGCCCCCCGCGATGAACTGCGCCGGGTCGACCGTCGGTGGGAGGCGCAGCAATCGGACGCCCGGCTTCATCCAGATGTGATCGGCCCAGCCACCGAGTGGACCGTCAGCCACGCCGTACGTGATGCCGTAGACGCGGCGATGCGGACAGCGTGTCGATTGTTTGGTGACCAGACATTCGTAGCACGCACCGCACGTGCCATGCACATCGAGAAACGTGACTGCGTCGCCTTCACGGAACGGGACCCCGTCGATATCCGACATCGTGCCGCGAATTTCGGCGAGGTGCCCCACCGAGACGTGTCCAGGGACGATCGGATACGGCACGCCGGCCAATCGCCCGTGATGCAGATGCACATCGGTACCGCACACCTCGGAGAATTGCGTGCGCAGCATCGCGCTGCCGTCGGTCAGCGTCGGCCACGGAAGTTCGCGCAGTTCGATCGGCTGATGCGGCGCCGTCATCACGGCCGCGCGGACAGTCTTGGACATAGGTGGATCGTCAGGAGGAGCGTGCCGGTCCGCTGGCGGCGAAAAGCAGCAGCAGCCCGGGCACAATGAAAACGGAGTAAAACGGGTCGAAATCCGAAACCACCAACGCCCACACCCCAAACAGGAGATAACCGGACGCGATCAGCTGCACCGGCACCGTGTCGTCGTTCTGTCCACGCCGTCGGCGCAGGAAGTGGCGGGTGAGCACAATGCCAAAGATCGCCATGCAGGCACTGCCGAACAGCCATCCGACGCGAAGCCCCCGTACGAGATCGGGGGGCGCGTTGGTTTTGGCGATCTCCTGCATCATCGTCGGCCAGCCCAACAAACCGTGCGCGCCACTGCTGAGCACGAGAAAAAGCGCGGCGAAGAGACCGATGAGTGGCTTGCGTTGCACGGGCAGGCACCAACAGGCGGGAGGTTGGCTGATCGAATACCGAGCTGCGGCGATTCTGCCTTCCCCGACGCCAAAGCACAAGACGGACTGAACCATGACAGCGTGTACACACAAGTTGACCCTGCCGCGGCGCGTACGGCTGAGCGAAGAAACTATTCGACAGCAGATGCTGTCGTATGTATTGTGTAGTATTCCGGTAACGTATCGCCTGTGTGAGGCGACACAACCTGTTGGAGATTGCCCTTCGTGTATGCGCCACGACAACCCCGACTGAGACCGCTCACCATTGTCGCGCTGGCGACAATCCCCATGGTGCTGGCGGCCATCACCGTGTGGATGGTTCGCGATGCAATCGCTCACAGTGGCGACGCATCAGAACCCGCGCCTCGGTCGACTGCGTCTTCCGCTGTCGCTCCATCCGTCGCCCCTTCCGCTGTTCATTAGACGTTCACTGACCGCTCGCCATCGTTTCGGCGGGCGTTGTTGTTTTCAGGAGCGCCGCTCGAGCTGCGCCGCGAGTCCGCCTTTGGGGCGCAGCGTGATGATGGGGTCGAGCTCGGGATCGGGCCCGTCCACGCGCACCGTCCACCGACGAGCCAGTGTCGCGAGCAGCAGGATCGCCTCCATCCAGGCGAATTGCTCGCCGATGCAAATGCGGGTGCCCGCACCGAACGGGAAGTAGGCAAACTTGGGCCGCGACTCGTCGGGCGTGAGCCAGCGTTCGGGACGAAACGCGGTAGGTGCCGGCCACCAGCGCGGGTCGCGATGGGTGAGGTACTGCGAGGTGAGATAGAGCGTGCGCGCCGGAAATGCGGTGCCGCCCACCGAGTACGGCTTACTCGCACGACGGCCGATGATGTACGCCGGCGGATAGAGCCGCATCGATTCGGACACCACCGCACGCGTGTACGGCAGGGCGGCGAGATCCTCGACGGTGGGCACGCGATCGCCGGATCCCAACACGGCATCCAGTTCGGCATGCAACGTGTTCGCCGCCTCTGGATGGCGCGCCAACAAGAGCCACGTCCACGTGAGCGCATTGGCGGTTGTTTCGTGTCCCGCGATGAACAGCGTCAGCAACTCGTCACGCAACTGCTCATCGGTCATGCCCGTGCCATCACCTTCGGTGTCCTGCGCCTGCAGCAGCATGGAGAGCAGGTCGCCGTGGTCGGTGCCATCGAGGCGACGCTCGCGGATCAATCGGTAGATGATGTTATCAAGCAGCTCACGGGCGGCGCGAAACCGGCGGCGCCTGGGCGTGGGCAGCCGGTCGGTGATCACGGTGAGCGGCCCGTAGCCCAGATCGAACGCGTCAAAGACATCCTCGAGCGCCCGACCAACCGCTGTGGCGTCTGATTCCAGCCGGGCGCCAAAGAGTGTACTCGCGACGATGACCATGGTGAGGCGCATCATCTCCGCGTGCATGTCGACTCGTTGCCCGTCGACCCAACGGTCACGCATGGTACTCGCGGCATCGGTCATCGCGCTGGCATACGTGGCGACGCGTGCGCGATGAAACGCCGGTTGCACCAGACGACGCTGGCGCAGGTGAAACTCCCCTTCGCTGGTCAGCAGTCCGTTGCCGATCAACTGTTTGGACCGCTCCAACGCTTTGCCCTTCGTGAAGAGCTTCTGGTGCGTCACCAACACGTCCCGCACATCGTCGGGATGCACCAACAGCACCAGCTGCTGGCCACCGATGCGAAACGGCACGACGTCGCCGTACGTGCCAGCCAGCTCTATCAGAAACGGCAGACGGTCTTTGGACAGGCGCATCAGCAGCTCGCCGGGAAAACGAGCGCGGGGTCCACGCGGAAGAGCAGCGGACGTCATGGGGCGGCGAGTGGGAGAAAACCCACCGGACGCCGCCCGTGAATCAGTGGACGAGCGGCTGTGCGCCGGTGTGTTTGGTGAACAATACTGTCCTCCGAACGG
>JAGNMU010000225.1 GCA_017991005.1 Gemmatimonadaceae bacterium
TTGGTCCAATCCAGGACGCCACGTTCGGGGATCATCCGCGCGATCAGCGTGTCCTGACGGACGGCGGCCTGCAGCAGCGAATGCGGTACCATCGACACGAATCCCATATGACAAGTGATCTAAGCGTCGCGAGAAGCGTGGGCAAGCAAGTCGGGCATATCTATCGGCGAGATGCCCTCATCCTGTCGGCTTGACGACGACATCGCTTTGCGGTGATCCTTCCCGCGTCACGGTATTCGACCGCGGCACGCATTCCCCAGCTCTCGAGACCGCTCCGCATGGCCGCGATTCAGTACATCGTCGAAGGGGGCCATCGGCTCTCCGGGAACATCCGCCCCGCCGGCAACAAGAACGCCGCACTGCCGATTGTCGCGGCGGCGCTGCTCACCGATCAGCCCGTGCAGCTGACCAACGTGCCGCGCATCCGCGATATCGAAACGCTGGTGGAACTCATCCGCACGACGGGGGCGGAATGCGAATGGACGGGCCCGAATGCGCTGCACATGCACGCCCGCACCGTGCACGCCGCCGATCTCGATCCCACGATGTGCGCGCGCATCCGGGCCTCGATCCTGCTGGCGGCCCCGCTGTTGGCACGGTGCGGCGAAGTCACGCTCTCGCCGCCGGGCGGAGACGTGATCGGCCGACGTCGGCTCGACACGCACTTCCATGTCTTGCAGGCGCTCGGCGCCGAATACGAGCTTGGGGAGCGTTTTCGATTCACAACCCGGGGACTGCACGGCGCCGACGTCTTCCTCGATGAACCGAGCGTGACGGCAACCGAGAATGCCCTCGTGGCCGCCGTGGCGGCGTCCGGCCGCACGGTGCTCCGCAATGCGGCCAGTGAGCCGCACGTGCAGGACCTGGCGCGGTTCCTCGTCGCACTCGGTGCACGCATCGAAGGCATTGGTTCCAACGTCTACACCATCGAGGGCGGGCGTTCGCTCGGTGGCGCGACACACGCGATCGGACCCGACCACATCGAAGTTGGATCGTTCATTGGCCTCGCGGCGGTCACGCGCTCCACGCTCCGCATTGAAGGCGCGGGCGTCGAACATCTCCGCAGCACCCTGATGGGCTTCGAACGGCTTGGTATTCACTGCGGGATCGAGGGGGACGACCTCGTGGTCGCCGGTGAGCAGTCGCGCGCAATTCAGAGCGATCTCGGTGGGCACGTGCCCAAGCTGGAAGACCAGCCGTGGCCGGCGTTCCCCGCCGACCTGATGTCGATCGCCATCGTGACCGCCACGCAGTGTGACGGCATGATTCTCATGCACGAAAAGATGTTTGAATCGCGCATGTTCTTTGTCGACAAACTTGTCGCGATGGGTGCCCGAATCGTCCTCTGCGATCCGCATCGGGCGATCGTGTCCGGTCCCACGCGGCTGCGTGGCAGCACGGTGGAATCGCCGGACATTCGCGCCGGGATGGCGATGTTGTTGGCGGCGCTCTGCGCCGAGGGCACCAGCCGCATCAACAATGCGCAGCAGATCGAACGCGGCTATGAGCGTGTCGAAGAACGACTCGGTGCGCTCGGTGCGCGGATTCAGCGCGTCGAGTTTGGCGCGCGCTGACGTGACCGGCGTCGACGCGTGACGGGGAGCCCGGAGAGGGACGTGTATCCGTACGACGGCGATCCGCTGGCGTCCGCGGAGCGCGTGCCGCACCTGCCGGTGGGCATTGATGGGTGGACGACCACCCGTCACGCCGGCTCGTTCGGACTGGGCTCATCCGAGCCGGTCGAGTCCGTGATGCGACGATGGGACCGGCTGCTCGATGCGCTCGCGGCGCGCGGCGTGGTCCGCCTCGCGACCGCCCATCAGGTACACGGCGCCGACGTCGTGCGGCACGCGACACACTGGAGAGGGTGGTTGCGGGAGCGCGGCGTGGACGGACACATCACGGATGTGCCTGGAACCGCCCTCGCCGTGACGATTGCCGACTGCACCCCCGTGTTCATCGCCCACCCGCGAGGTGTGATCGCGGCACTCCACGCAGGCTGGCGCGGGACGGCGGCTGGCATCCTGTCGGTTGGCCTCGATGCCATGGCCGATCTCGGGTGTCCCGCGGACGAGTGCCGGGTACATCTCGGGCCGTCGATCTGCGGCGCCTGTTACGAAGTGGGGCCGGAGGTGTTTGAGGCGATGTACGGGAGGCGCACCGACGGCAAGGGGCTGCTCGATGTCCGCGCCGTGCTCGGTGAGCAGGCCATGCGTCGGGGTGTCACGGAACTCTCCGTGAGCGCGCTGTGTACGCGCTGTGACCAACGGCAGTTCTTCAGCCACCGCGGGCAGGACGCCGGGCGGCAATTGGGCATCATTGCGCTTGGTTCGGTGCCGCCGATCGACCGGTTCACAACTGCGGGCGACACGCACCAACACGTTGAGTCATCTTGACCTAGCTCAGTCCGCGTCGTAGCTTCTGTATTCTACGACGGAACTTCTCGTGAAGGTGACGCGACTTCGCCCGACGAGTGCGGGTGGCAGAAGTGTGGGGATGGTCCCCACACTTTTTTGTTCTGGGGTGGTTTTTTCAGCAGTTGAGGTCGGCAGATGGGCGAAAGTGTCGAACCCATTGTCGTTCAAGAGCTTGACACGCTGGGATTCGATCTGGTGGAACTTCGGCGCGGCGGTTCACGCTCGCGACCGGTTCTCGAGATCCGGATCGACCGGCGAGACGGCGTCAAGGTAACGATCGATGACTGCGCCCGCGCCTCACGTGCCCTCGAGGCGCGTTTGGAAGCGGGCGCGTTGGTGAGTGAGCAGTACGTGTTGGAGGTGTCGTCGCCGGGGGCCGATCGACCGCTGCGCACAGCAGCAGACTGGCGTCGGTTTGTCGGACGTCGGGCGACCGTGACCAGCATGGCGGTGGCAGGTGGGAAGCAGGAAGTCGAGATCCTCGCGCTTGATGGAGAGGATATGGCGGCAGTGGCGTTCGTGCGCGACTCAAAGGGGCGGGAATCACACATTCCCCTGTCCGAGATCACGCAGGCGCGGCTGGCGTTTCACTGGAAACGATAGGGGATAGCGGATGGTCGGATCGGCGGAGATTCTCGCAGCGTTCCGCGAACTGTCCAATTCGAAGCAGCTCGATCGCTCGGAACTGCACGGACTCCTTCAGGACGGCATTCACGCCGCCCTGGCCAAGAAGCATGGAGCCAACGTGCAGGCCGAAGTCGAGATCAACGAGGACAAGGGAACCATCCGCATCGTCCTGCTGAAGACGGTGGTCGAGGAGGTGACCGACCCCTCGCGTGAGGTGCTGCTCGAAGAGGCGCGGTTTGAGGATGCGGAGTTCCAGGTGGGCGATGTCATGGAAATTCCGGTGGATTTCGCGGAGTTCGGCCGAACGGCCGTTCAAGCGGCGAAACAGCGGATCATCCAGCGCGTCCGCGAGGGTGAGCGTACGCGTATCCGAGACGAGTTCTCCGGTCGCGTCGGTGATTTGCTGTCGGGAGAAGTGCAGCAGATCGAGCGCGGCAAGCTGGTGGTGATGCTCAACAAGTTTCGCGAAGCCGAAGCGATCATTCCGTATCGCGAGCAGAATCACCGCGAGCACTATCACCAGGGCGAACCCGTGCGCGCCGTGCTCAAGCGCGTGGAAGACACGCCCAAAGGGCCGCGGCTGATTCTCAGCCGTTCCGATGCGCTGTTTGTGCAGGCGCTCTTCAAGCTCGAAGTGCCGGAAATCCAGCAGGGGATCGTGGAGATCAAGGCCGCCGCGCGCGAAGTGGGCAGCCGCACCAAGATCGCCGTCACGTCACGCGATGAAGCGGTCGATCCCGTCGGCGCGTGCGTGGGATTGAAAGGCTCGCGCGTGCAGGCCGTGGTGAACGAACTGGGAGGCGAACGCATCGATATCGTGCCGTGGTCGCCCGATCCGGAACGGTTTGCCAAGCTGGCGCTCGCTCCAGCGCGGGTCGCTCGCGTGTTCAGCGACGCGTTGTCGCGCACGATTCAGGCCGTGGTCGACGAAGATCAGCTGTCGCTGGCCATCGGGCGCAACGGACAGAATGTACGCCTCGCGTCCGAGCTCACGGGATGGAAGATCGATCTCTATTCGAGCCGGGAGTGGATGGAGAAGGGCGGAGAAGCGCCGCTGTTCGCGCCGTTGCCCGATGAAGCCGATACCGATGTCGATGTGCCGCTGAACGAGATTGACGGACTGGAGACCGCAACGGTCGCCGTGTTGGCCGAGGCAGGGTACCGCACGCTCAACGACATCCTCGATCTCGATCGGGATGATCTGCTTCGGTTGCCGGGCATCGCGCCCGTCGAGGCTGATCGGATCATGGCGATTATTGACGAGTTGACGACGGAAGAGGACGCGGACGGCGCGGCCGCCGACGGGTCTGCGGGGTGAGTATCTTCAGCGGCGCAGCGCTCGATGATGCGACGCGCCGCAAGGTGTTGGGGCTGTTGGGGCTGGGCGTACGTGGACGATTGGTCGTGGTCGGAGCCGAACGGGTCCGACTCGAAGCGATGAAGGGTGCCGTGCACATGGCTCTTGTCGCGCTCGACGTGTCACGCCACAGTCTTGAAAAGGTGTCACCGATCCTTCGGGCTCGGAACATCGACGTGATCGAATGGCCGAGTGCGGCCGAGTTGGGCGACGCAGTGGGGCGGGATATAACTGCTGCTGTCGGTATCGTAGATCAGGCGCTGGCGCGCGGTATCCGTGGCGCCGTAGCCGGGGCAGCCCCGGCAGGCGACGCGACGCGCGTTTCGCGGTAGGAGGACGGGTTGAGCAAGCTTCGTGTGCATGACATGGCGGGTGAGTTCGGCATCTCGGCTGACGAGGTGATCGCACTGCTGCGCCAGATGGACGTTCCGGTGCGCAGTCATCTGTCGTTGCTGACGGATGACCAGGTGTCCCGTATCCGCGCTCGATGGGAGCGCGAAAAACGTGTGCGCGCTGAAAAAGCGCAGCCGGCACCGGTGGCGACGCCACGGCGCCGCCGCACCGGGGCGGCACCGGAAGCGCCTGTCGTCGAAGCGGCGCCTGAAGCGCCGTCGCCCGCCGTACGCCGCCGTCGTCGCGCCGAAAATGACGGCGCCGATGACGACGCGACTGCGCATATCGACGAGGCGCCAACGCCTGTCGTCGCGACACCCGAACCCGTTGCGCCGGTCGCGGCTCCTGCACCGGTAGCCGAACCGGTAGCGCCCGCTGTGGTCGCCGAGGCACCGGCGCGTGTCGAACGCACCGAGACGCCCGTTGCGCCCGCGATCGAGGCGCCAGCCGCGCCTGTTGAAAAGGTGAGTGCGGCGCCGACGCCCGAGCCAGCGGCACCAGCGGTAGTCACGCCGGCTGTTCCGCCCACCCCAGTCGCGCCGGTCGCAGCCGCACCAGTCGCAGCCGCACCGGTCGCAGCCGCACCGGTTGCAGCCGCACCGGTCGCGCCGTCGGTCCCGACGTCGTCGATCGCGGCGCCGGCTGCGCCGAGCACACCCGCATCGCCCACGTCGTCGCTGCCGCCAGACCGGCCGCGCCCGCGTCCGGTGGTGCCTGGGGCACCGCGCCCGCGTCCGGGGCAAAGCTCAACGCCGAATTTTGGATCGGCGCGACCCATCGCGTCTGCCGCCCCTGGCGGTGGACTTGGTCAGGGCCAGCGCCGCGATGATCGTCGTCCGGGCGGTCCGGCACCGACCGGAGGACAGCCCGGCGGTCAGGGTGGCCAGGGTGGAGGACAGCAGGGCGGACAAAGCGGTGGCGGCGGTGGTCAGGGCGGCGGTATTGCCGCTGGTGGCCAGAGCCCGCGTCGTGGCAAGAAGGGCAAGCGCGGAGCGGTCGATCAGGAAGCTGTGACGGCGAACATTTCCAAGACGATGACCGCCATGCGCGGCGCACCGTCGCGTCGTGGCGGCGGACGCCGCTTTGGCGCCGAGATGCGCGAGGAGGCCGAGGCACAGCGCGTTGCGGCCGTCGAGCGCGAACGCAAAACCGTCCGCGTGAACGAGTTCATCACGGTGTCCGAACTCGCGCAAACGCTGGGCATTTCTGCCACGCAGATCGTGGGCTTTGCATTCAAGACGCTGAACCTGATGGTCACCATCAATCAGCGCCTCGATTTCGACCAGATCGAACTGATCGCCGGTGAGTTCGGCTTCCAGGCCGTCAAGGAAAGCGACTACGCTGCGGATCTGCCCGATGATGTGGCGGTCGACACGCCGGAAGAACTTCGGCCGCGTCCGCCCGTCGTCACCATCATGGGTCACGTCGACCATGGTAAAACGTCGCTCCTCGACTACATCCGCAAAGCCAACGTGGTTGCCGGCGAAGCGGGTGGCATTACGCAGCACATCGGTGCCTACCACGTGCAGGTGGCCGGTGGACGGCAGATCACGTTCCTCGACACTCCGGGTCACGAGGCGTTCACCGCCATGCGTGCGCGCGGTGCGCAGGTCACGGACATCGTGGTCATCGTCATCGCTGCCGACGACCAGGTGATGCCGCAGACGGTCGAAGCGATCTCGCACGCCAAGAGTGCCGGCGTGCCGATCATCATTGCGATCAACAAGGTGGACCTGCCCACGGCGAACATTGCCAAGGTGAAGCAGGATCTGCTGCAGCATGACGTCGTGCTCGAAGACTTCGGCGGCACCGTGCTCCATTCGGAGATCTCGGCCAAGAAGGGAACGGGTGTGGCCGACTTGCTCGAACAGATCATCCTGCAGGCCGACATTCTCGAACTCAAAGCCAATCCGTCGCGTCGTGCGGTCGGATCGGTGGTCGAAGCGCAGCTCGACCAGGGCAAGGGACCGGTCGCGACCGTGCTCGTACAGAACGGCACGCTCAAGGTCGGCGACGACTACATCTGTGGCATCTACTCCGGTCGCGTGCGCGCCATGCTCGAC
>JAGNMU010000226.1 GCA_017991005.1 Gemmatimonadaceae bacterium
CAGACACGCGGGTTGGTGCACCGAAACGACTCTGGGGGGTGGTTTTGTTGTGCGGGACGATGCGGTACGATGCGGCACGATGCGGCACGATGCGGCACGATGCGGCACGATGCGGCACGATGCGGCACAATGTGGCGCACGGTGGCACGATATGTTATAAGTTGGCACAATAAGCATACCGGAGTGTGGCAATAAAGAAAAACTGGCACGAATGTGTCACAAATGGCACAATATATTGACATTTGTGCCAAATGACTTATATTGTGCCATACATTCGAAGCATCGTGCCATCTGCACAGAGGTCGACGTGACCCAGAGCGAAGCGAGTGAGCTTCAGTCAATTGCCGAACTGATCGACCAACACCCAACCGGGATTGGCCAACGTGCGTTGCTCCTCCTGCTCAACGCGAGCCTGAACGAGCCGCTGACAAAGCGCACGCTGCTTCGCCGCTTGAAGAGCCTTGCGGCAAGCGGACGCATCGAGGTTGTCGGGGCGGCGCGCGCGACACGTTATGCGCCGCCGCGCGGCGAATCCGCAATCGTCGCCGAAACCGGCGAAGGTACGGACTATCCGGCGCTCTCGAAGGAAGGACGTCATGCCCGCGCCGCGATTCGCAGGCCGATTAGTCAGCGAACGCCGGTGGGATACAATGAGAGTTTTCTTCGCGGTTACCGTCCTGCAACCGACTGGTACCTGCCGGAAGCCGTCCGTGCGCATCTGCACACCATTGGCCGCACGCCGGATGCCGCTCGACCCGCTGGCACCTTTGCGCGTGATATTCTGCAACGCCTGTTGATTGACCTGTCCTGGGCCTCGAGTCGACTGGAAGGAAACACGTACAGTCTGCTCGAAACCAAGTTGCTGTTGGAGCACGGAACACGCGCGGACGGGAAAAATGCCGAGGAGGCGCAAATGCTCCTCAACCACAAGAAGGCCATCGAACTCCTGGTCGATCAGGCTGAAGATATCGGCTTCAACCGATACACGTTGTTCAACCTGCACGCGGCGTTGTCGGAAAACCTGCTGGACGACCAACGCGATGAAGGCCGAATTCGCGACCGCCCCGTTGGCATCACGCGCACGACGTACGTGCCGTCGGCAATTCCACAAAAACTAACAGAGATGTTCGACCTGATCCTGAGTCACGCCTCGGCGATCCGCGATCCTTTCGAGCAAGCATTCTTCGCGATGGTGCACATTCCGTACCTGCAGCCATTTGTGGACATCAACAAACGCACCTCTCGGCTCGCCGCAAACATTTCACTCGTCAAGACCAACTATTGCCCGTTGTCGTTCGTGGATGTGCCGGCGAACGCCTACGCCGAGGGCACGCTCGCGATCTATGAGAACCAGGATGTCTCGCTGCTTCGTGACGTGTTTGTCTGGGCGTATGAACGCTCATCACAACGCTACCGCGTGGTGCGCGATTCGGTGTCGCAACCAGATCCGT
Organism: Gemmatimonadaceae bacterium; assembly: GCA_017991005.1. Taxonomy (GTDB): domain Bacteria; phylum Gemmatimonadota; class Gemmatimonadetes; order Gemmatimonadales; family Gemmatimonadaceae; genus Gemmatimonas. The sequence continues at coordinate 1,452 of JAGNMU010000226.1, forward strand.
TGCGTCTGCGATACCGATCAGAAATCGCAGACGCCATCGCGGCGATCGTTCAGAGTGGCGTGGAACCCGGAGACAACAACAGCATCCTTCAGCAGGTCCGCAACAGGGGCGTCCGCGACACGGAAATCGAACCCGTGGCACGGATCGTCGTCGCGCTCTTGCTCGATCTCCATGAGGGGGCCGTGTACCGGTATGGGCTCCGGCCGAGCGACTTTGAACGGTGGAAAGCACGGGGAGTGCCTGCGGCCTGACACCTGCCTCGGCGCCAGGAAGCGGCCGCAGGCACGCGCGCTACCTTTTTTCGCGCGCCGCGCGGATCGCCGCATGATCGAGGAGTGCGGCTCGTCGCAGGTCAACGAAACCCTTGATGCTCGAAGGCACGGCATCGGCACCAGTGGCGCCAAATATGCCTGTCCGAAACGCGTCGGTCGTTCCGTGCTTCCGCGTATCTCGAGCGATCTCGCTCTCTATTAACCGCACGTATTGCTCGACCTTGGGTCCGAGGCGCTCCCAGTTCAGCCACCGTTCCGCGATCTCTCCAACGTACCCAAGATATCGCTGTCGCAGCGCGGGCACCTGTAGCAGTCGACTGCGGAGCGCCTTGTTGGTGTCGGCGAGCGCAACCAGCGGATCGGGCGATGCGCCGGATCCACGAGTACGAAAGCCTTCATTCACATCATGCGGCAGCGCCCGAAATCGGCCGTCTGCACCACGGAGCACATTGAAGTCGCTGCCGTCGTTCCAGTAGCCGTCGCCGTTGGCAAGCGCGATATCGAGCGCCAGGAACCGCAGCACCTCATCGATATCCATTAGCGACGTGAGCGCCGCTTCGAGTTGCTCCGGAGGCGTCGCGTTCAGCACACGTGTTGTGTGAACCAGCGCCCGCCACGCCACCGTGTCATCCTTGCCCTTCATTTCGTACCAGCGTCGATAGGGCTGGATGTCGTCGCCGAGATAGTTGAAGCCGCCACCAAAGGAATTGTTTGGTGACTTCCAGCGCGTGCCCGCCGTGTTGCCGAAGCGCTCCGCAAGCAACTGCCTGCTGAAGGTCTGTTGATTGACGTAGACTCCCCACAGCTCGCCGTTCACGACCACGCGAATGAGATTGGCCTTGGGAGCCGGAATGTACTCGCGCGCGACATCCAGATAGAGCACCGAGCGGAGAAACGTCGGGTCCTGATTCGAATTGAGGAAGTTGAGCGACGTGTGACCAAGCAGGGTCTGCGTGCGCCACGTGTCCATGTTTACCGAGAACGACCGCTTGAGTCCGTCGGGCACCATGTGAAACGAATTGTTGCCACGAAAGCTGACGCCCACATCCCGGTACGTCTTGCCGTCGACCTCGAGCGTCGCCGGCACTTCGACATCGGTGTGCCAGAAGTCCGCGAGTTCGCGTTCCCACTCGCTGTTCTCGAACGTGAGAAAGACCGTGCGCAGTGCGTCCGGCGCATAGAGATCAAGGGAGGGGGGATATCGCTTCACATCGTTCGGTGCGACGCGTACGCCCGTCGCGCCGGTGGCCGGCAGGCGCTGACCGCGCATCGGCTGTCGGAGTTCCGGATGCTGCGCCAAATAGGCGCGCGCACTATCGCGTTCCGCGCGGTCGAGTCGCTTGTTGCTGTTCCGGTCGAAGCGCGCGAGCAGCGGTGTGTCTTCCTCGGCGCCTTGCGGGGCGGGTCCTTGTCGAGCCGCAACTGGTGTGGGGGCCGCCGTGCTGGTCGATGTTTGTGCAGACGCCCGCGCCGAAATCAGCGCGCCGAGCGAGAACAACACCGACGGCAGGACGACACGGAGGGGAGGCATGATCATGGCGTTCTATTTCGGGCGAGCGGTCTTGTCCAGCGCCGCACGCAGGCCCTGCGCAAGCGTCACGGCATCATCGTTGGCCCAGAAGTGCATAAAGAACAGCCGCGGCGTTTCGTCGAGCATGTGACTGTGCAGGGCCGTGACCTCGATGCGGTGGGCCCGGAGTGCGCGGATCACGGGATTCACTTCCGCGGCGGTCATCACGAAGTCGCCGGTGATGGCGGCCTTTCCGTTGCCGGTCGGCTGGAAGTTCATGACGGTTCCGACACCCATGGACACGGGCACTTCCGTCCCGTGCGCCATGATGCGCTCTGCCCGAGGTGCATTGATCTGGTAGACGCCACCGTTCACCCGTCCGCTGACTCCGAGTACGCGGGCGACGCCTGCCGTGTCGAGCTCGAATGAGGGTGGCATTGGTGACGCAGACGAAATCGCCATGGGCGTCTTCGTCTGCGCAAGCGCAGCACGTACCGCCTGCGCAATCTTGGTCGCATCACCGTGCGCATCGATGTGCATGTAGAGTACTCGCGGCGACTCGTGCAGTACGTGGTGATGCAGCGCGGTCTGCTCGACGCCGTTCGCCTGCAGCGACTTCATCACCGCGCTCACCTCATCCTCGGTAAGCACAAGGTCCCCCATCACCATCGCGTCCTGCGATCCGGGCATGCGCTTGAATGCAACCCACGAGCCGAGCGCGAGCGAAGGCCGGAGGGTGACACCGTTGGCGACGACGGTGAGATCGGTGCGGGGAAAGCCAAACCGCAGCACGTCGCCTGGTTGCATGGTCCCGCGTCCGCCGAGTGCGGCTTGCACGCCTACCCAGGGCGGTCCGCCATCGGCGGCGGGAACACCGGTCTGTCCGCGAACCGGCGCGGAAGCACAGACCATCAGCGATGTAACCCACAGGGAACGCAGGACGTTGGATAGAATGTGGTTGTGCGACATGAGAACACTCGAGGGGAGGTGAATCGCGCGGGACACCGGCGCATCACGCGGCTCTACGGGGATGTGCGTCCGCACTCAGTGTGCTAATCTACTGCCTACGCGCTCCGCCGTTTCTCTTACGCCAGCAATGCTGTGACGCCATCTCACGCTGCGCCGTCGGTTGAGCGGTACTCTTGCCACCAGCCGTCGGGGGGGTGGACAATCGGTGCCCCTCGCCGGTATCTGCTGCTCGCGGTGCTACTCACCGCGTGGCTGATGACGGGCTTCGCTCGCGCGCCCCTCAATGCGCAGCCCGCCGTGGAGAGTTCGAGAGCCGGAAGTCTCGCGCCATCTCGGCCGGCCCCTGCCCCTACCGTGCTCAAGGCAGCCGGACTGTCGTCGGAGCTTCGCCTCGACGGCCTGTTGAGTGAGTCGATGTGGCTGACCGCGGATTCCATCGGCGAGCTGACGGAAATTGAACCGATCGCCGGACGCCGTCCGGCCGGGCGAACGACGATCCGCGTACTGGCAAATGCCGACCGTATTGTGATAGGCGTCCGCGCGGACGACAGCGATCCGGCGGGTATCGTCAGTTTTGCCAGAGAGCGGGACGCATCGCTGACGAATGAAGATCACATCAAGTTTGTTTTCGATACGTATCTCGACGGTCGCTCCGGGTACGTTTTCGCCATCAATCCCAACGGTGCGCGCTATGATGCGCTGATCGCCGGACAAGGCGACACGGAAAACGCGAACTGGGACGCTGTGTGGGATGCGGCCACCGCACGCACCGCCACCGGCTGGTCTGCCGAAATTGTTATCCCGACACGGAGTTTGCAGTTCGCTGGCGGGCTCTCTACCTGGGGATTCAACGTGCAGCGACGCGTGCAGCGGCTGCTCGAAACCGACCGTTGGGCAAGTCCGGTGCGAGATTTCAAGATTACGCAAACCTTTCGTGCCGGGCGACTCACCGATCTGCCGCCGTTCGCGCTCGGCATCGGACTGAGTGTGCGTCCGTCCATCGCGGGCGCTTCGGCCGTGGCAGCGCCAGGTGCGCCGCGCCGCGATGAGCAGGACCTGAGTCTCGACGTCACGCAAACGCTTGGCGCGAGTACGCTGGCTTCCTTGACGCTCAACACGGATTTCGGCGAAACTGAGGTGGACACGCGTCGAACCAATCTGACGCGATTTCCGATTGTCTTTCCGGAAAAGCGGACCTTCTTTCTGCAGGGCGCCGATATTTTTGATTTTGGCATCAGCCTCGGTGACGATGTCCGACCGTTCTTCAGCCGCCGCATCGGATTGCTGAACGGCAATGAAGTGCCGATTCGCGCGGGACTCAAAGTTACCGGCCGTGGAAGCGGGGCCAATGTCGGTGCCATTGCCTTGCGCACAGGTGATCTGCCCACCTCCACCGGCATCCCGGTCGGCACCTCAACGGCGAACACGCTCGGTGTGCTGCGATTCAAGCAGAATCTTGGCCGTGAGTCCACCGTCGGTGTCATCGGCTCCATCGGCGATCCTCTCGGGCGCGCCCATAGTTGGATGGGAGGCCTCGATGTCACCTATCAAACGTCGCGCTTTCGCGGAAACAAGAACCTGCTGATTGGCATCTGGAGGCTGCAGACGGATCGCGACAGCTTGACGGGCGAGAAGTCCGCGTGGGGCGCGAAGATTGACTACCCCAACGACCTCTGGAATCTTGCCGCCACCTTCAAGCGCATAGGGGATGGCTTTGACCCGTCGCTGGGTTTCGTGCCACGACCTTCAGCACAGATTGTCACGTTTACTGCCAACTATCTGCCACGGCCCACACGTCGCATCATGGGACTGAGAGTGCGTCAGATGGTGAACGAGTTTCAACCACGTGTGGTGACCGGTCTGAATGGCACGTGGGAGAGCTATCGCATCTTCATGGCGCCCATCAATTGGCGTCTCGAGAGTGGCGACCGCTTTGAGTTCAATTTCAATCCGACTGGAGAGCGACTTGTCGCGCCGTTTGCCATTGCACCTGGCGTCACGATTCCCGTCGGCGCGTACCACTGGCATCGCTACCGTCTTGAGGGAGGCCTCGCGGCGAAACGGCGCTTCTCAGGACAGATCACCTGGTGGTTTGGCCCGTTCTACACGGGCACACTCGACGAGATCATCGCCACCACGGCATGGAAGCCTTCGTCGCTCGTCAACATAGAGCTCAACGCAACCCGCAATGTTGGCCATCTGCGCGAGGGACGCTTCACACAGGACTTGGTGGGGGCTCGGCTTCGGCTGAATGTCTCGCCCAACTTCCAGTTCAATAGCTATGCACAGTATGACAATCAGAGTGATACGTTCGGTGCGAATACTCGCGTGCGATGGACGTTCTCTCCGCTGGGCGATCTGTTTGTGGTGTACAATCACAATCTTCGACACGATATCGACGAGATCACAGGGCGACCCTACGGCGCGGCACCGCAATTTGACCCCACCCAACGGTACCCTCGCAACTGGGGTTTCGCTTCGAACCAGCTGCTGGTGAAGGTGCAGTACGCGTTCCGGTACTAGTGTGCTGAACCAGAAGTTCGTTGACAAAAGCGCTTGACGCTGTCGAGGATCTCGTCGGCGGTCTTGGTCCACACGAACGGTTTCGGATCGTTGTTGGTGTGTGCGATGTAGGCCATGATCGCG
>JAGNMU010000227.1 GCA_017991005.1 Gemmatimonadaceae bacterium
GTGTTCATCCACGAGCTCGGGCACTTTGTTGCCGCGAAGTTGACTGGCGTGTATGCGCCGGTCTTTTCCCTGGGGTGGGGGCGTCGACTGTTTGGTGTTCGGCGAGGCGAGACAGACTACCGGGTGTCGCTCATTCCGCTCGGTGGGTATGTGCGCATGGCCACCCGAGAGGATGACTCGATGGCCGGCATCGAGGGCGGTGCGGATCGGGGATCGTTTGATGCGTCGCAAGCGCGGCCCGCGGACATTCCCGAGGCGCTGTGGGACCCTACTGGTCTGGCGCCATTTGGTCCGCGTGCGGTACCGGAGAACCGGTGGGTGGAGAGCAAGTCCGTGCTGGCGCGCGTGTTTATTCTGTCCGCCGGCGTACTGATGAACATCGTGCTCACGTTGGTGGTGTCGAGCGGCATTTTCTATGCGTATGGCAATCCCTACCGGCCAGCGGTGATCGATTCCGTCGTGACCGGTGCGCCAGCGGCGGTGGCGGGGCTGCAGGCCGGCGACCGCATCGTCGCCGTCAACGGGGATTCGATCCGCGCATGGGAGGAAGTTGTCGAGCGCATTGCGCCGGTGCTGACGGGAGCCGTGACCCTCGATGTGCTCCGCGGTTCGGAGCGGATGTCGATCGCCGTCTCGCCAAAAGCCACCGACGTAACCGATCCCGCGACGGGCGTCGCGCAGAGGGTCGGGCGTGTCGGCATTCAAGTGCGCGATACCGTGGCGCGCGATGAGATCGGGCTTGGTCGGTCTGTTGTGCTCGGCGCGCAGGCGACGAAGGAGATGGCCGTCGGCGTCGCTGGTGTGCTGAAAGGACTCGTGTCCGGACAAGTCTCGGCAAAGAATCTGGGTGGACCGATTCAGATCGCGAAGACGTCGGTGCAAGCGGCGCGCCGCGGCGCCGAAACGCTCTGGTATCTGATCGCCTTTCTCAGTCTCAACATCGCGATTCTCAATCTCGTGCCGATTCCCGTGCTGGACGGTGGGCAGATTCTGCTCGTCCTGGCGGAAGCGGTGAAGGGAAGTGCGTTCAGCGCCGGAACGCGCGAAGCGTTTGCGCGCGTCGGCGTCTTGGCCGTGGCGGCGCTCATCGTGCTCGTCACGTTCAACGACATCCGCTCACTGATCACGCCCTGAATGCGGACACCGCGGCGACGTTCGACCCTCATGCGCACGGGGCTCGTCGTCACGGCCGCGGCGTTGTGCAGTACTCTGGGGTGCTTTCGTCGCCCGGCCGTCTCGTCGAGCGATGCGTCCGCGGCCTCCGCGGTATCGGCCGCGTCTGCAACGCCTGGCGTCACCCGGATTCCGCGCGACGCCGCGCGCTTCGAAATCGATGTGGTCGATGACAGCACCGCGCGCTTCAAGCCGCGCGAAGCGAGTTGGGTGCGTGCGGGACAGGTCGCCTATGTCGTCGACCCGATGCAGCGGGACGCATTGGTCGCCCGTCTGCGCGTGCAGTCCGTGTGGAGCGGGACCGCCGTGGCGCTGGTCACCTCACAGGTGACACGAGTGAGCGCCTCGCACGTGATTCTGATGTTGCCACCTCCGGTGCCGTGGTGGCGTACGCGACGGTTCTGGCTGGGCGCCATGTTTGGCGCCATCGTCGGTGGCAGCACCGGCGCGGTGATCGCCGCGCAGTAGCCGGACACAGCGACACGGCGGCTATTGCGGGCCGCTCATGCCGCAGGGAAGCCGCACGCGTTTGAACAGCGGTTCGCGTGTCGCGCTGCGCGTGACAACGAGCGAGTCCTCGAGATACGGGCTGCAGCGTGCCGCTGACACCTTGAGGCGGTAGCGGCCGGTGGGCAGCAAGACGGCAGACGTACTGTCGGCGCGCACTTCAACCGTGCGGCCACCATCGGTTGATTCGAATCGGACAATCGCATCGACCGGTTCAACGTCAAACGACAATCCGACGCAGCTGCGAACGGGCAGTGACAGTGCGGTGCGTTCGCCGGGATCGAGTCGAATCACCGTATCCTGACGCGCGGTCACACAACTGACGGGCGCGTCGGCCACCACGGCCTTCACGAGCAATCGTGCGCCGCCCGGTCGCTCGACCACACCGTTCGCGCGTCCGATCAACACGCCATCGACATAGATCGAGGCCGAGTCGTTCGCCGATATCGACAATCGTGAGCGCGCAGCGGCCGCAAGCGCCGCGCGCGAAGGCACGTTGGGTGGCGTTGCTGCGGGCGCCGGTGCACGAACACCGCTCGTGTCCGATCGCACCAGGTCGCGCCGTGCGGTGTCTCCACCAAGCATCGCCGTATCTGCCGGTGAGACCGGCAGCAATCCGGGGGTCGCCGGCGCTTGCGCGTCACTCGGCGTATTCCCGGTGAACGGCGACTGATCGGGACGGAGGAGCAGGGCGGCGACGGCGAGCACAGCCACCCCTGCGGCCACTGCGCCCCAGACGGCCACCCGGTTGGTGCGCGACGTGCTGGTGAGTGCGATGGGTGGCATGGCCGCCACGGTGGTGGCCGGGCTCCGGCTGGCGGTTGCGAGCGCTCGGGTCATCGGTGCCGTGCTGAGTGACGCAAGCGCGTCGGCGACTTCGAGTGCGGTCGCGAATCGGTCGGCCGGGGCTTTCTGCAGCAGGCGCCGCACGATGGCCGCAAAGCCATCCGTCAGGTCTGCCACCAGCGGCTGCACGTCAGGAATCGGCGCCTCGACGTGCAATCGGGCGACTGCGTACCAATCGTCGCCTTCGTAGGGCAGTCGCCCCGTCGACGCGCGAAAGAGGGTGACGCCCAGTGCGTACAGGTCACTGCGTCCGTCCAACTCGAGTCCCCGCGCCTGCTCGGGACTGAAGTAGTGCGGCGTCCCCATCACATGATGACTGCCGCTGAGGGTCGCGCCGCCGCCGTCGAGCGCGCGCGCGAGCCCGAAGTCGGCAACAACGGCCTCCCCCTGCGTGCCGATGAGAATATTGTCGGGTTTGATATCGCGATGCACGACGCCGCCCGCATGGGCCACGGCGAGAGCGGCCGCGACATCGAGGCCGAGTCGCACAACGTCCGGCTCAGGGAGTCGGGTGAGCAGTTCGAGCCGGCGTGCCAGTGAGAGAGGAAGCAGATCCATCGCCACGAATGAGGCGCTGTCGACTTGTCCCACGTCGCGAACCGTCACGATGTTCGGATGCCGCAGCCGTGCGGCCGTGGACGCTTCCCGACGGAACCGTGCTTCCGCGTCGCTCTGTCCGGCGAACTCGGGGCGCAGAATCTTGAGCGCGACGGGAATCTCCAGGTCGCGATCGACCGCCTCGTACACCCAGGCAAAGGCCCCGGCGCCGAGCAACCGGATGACCCGGTATTTCCCAATTTGTCGGCCGAGATAGCGATCAGGCACGGTACGGTCCTTTACAGACAGGGCGAGGAGGTATAAACTACCGTGCTTCATACAATTGCGCGCAAAAACGCGGCGCAGCTACGCACCCTGCGCATTGCATGCGCCGAGAAACTTACGACGATGGCGTTCGATAAGGCATCCACGATCGACAAGTACCGGACCCACGAAGGGGATACCGGTTCGACCCGCGTACAGATTGCGCTCCTCACCGAGCGGATCAACTACCTGACGGGTCACTTCCGTACCCACGCCAAGGACCACCATGGGCGTCGCGGTCTCCTGAAGATGGTCGGCAAGCGCCGTCGTCTTCTGGACTACCTGAAGCGTACGGACGTTCAGGAGTATCGCACGCTCGTTCAAAACCTTGGTCTCCGGTATTAACCCAGACCACGCCATCACGTCGCGCGGGGGCAGCAATGCCTCCCGCGCGATTTGCGTTCTCACCAGGTAATTAAAGCAGATGATGCATCGCATCGAGCGGACCTTCGCAGGTCGCCAGCTGGTCATCGAGACCGGCCGCATGGCCAAGCAGGCGGCGGGTTCCGCCGTCGTTCAATTCGGCGACACGATGGTCCTCGCGGCCGTGACGGTTAGCGAAAACCAGAGCCCCTTGCCGTTCTTCCCGCTCACGGTCGAATACAAGGAAAAGACCTACGCGGCCGGCAAGATCCCAGGTGGGTTCATCAAGCGCGAAGGGCGCCCGCACGATCACGAAATTCTGGCGTGCCGCATCATCGACCGCTCGATTCGTCCGCTCTTCCCCGAAGGCTTCAAGAACGAAGTCCAGGTGTTCGTCTACGTCATCTCGGCCGACCAGGAGAATGACGCGGACGTGCTGGCGCTGCTCGCCACGTCGTTTGCGCTGAATGCCTCGAAGATCCCGTTCATGGGTCCGATCGGCGGCGTGCGCGTGGGCCGCGTGCAGGGCCATTGGGTGCTCAACCCGACGTTCCAGCAGTTGGCGTTCTCCGATCTCGAGCTGATCGTCGCCGGATCGCAGGATTCCATCGTGATGGTGGAGGGCGGTGCACTTGAAGTCACGGAAGCCGATGTGCTGGAATCGCTCAAGCTGTCGCATGATGGCATTCGTGAGCTGATCTCGATGCAGAACGAGCTGTTGGCCAAGGTCAAGCAGCCGAAGATGGAGTGGAAGAAGTCCGAGCCCGCCGAACTCGTCATTGAAGCGACGAAGAAGGCCGCGACGGCCAACATCAAGACGGCGCTCAATCAGGCCGACAAGCAGACGCGCGTGCATGCGATCGAAATGGCCAAACGCGCGGCGGCCGAACAGTTGGCGCTCGAATTCCCGGACAACGCGAAGGACATCAGCGCGGTGCTCGGCGACATCGAGTACAACGAACTGCGCGCGCAGGTGCTCGATACCGGCCTCCGCGTCGATGGACGCAAGCCCAACGAAGTGCGTGGCATCAGCATCGACACCACGGTGTTGCCGCGGGCACACGGTTCGGCGCTCTTCACGCGCGGACAGACGCAGGCGCTCGTGGCAGCCACGCTTGGCACCGCCAAGGATGCGCAGCGCCTCGACTCCATCAAGGAGGCGGGCGAAGTCACGCGGTCGTTCATGCTGCACTACAACTTCCCGCCGTTCTCCACGGGTGAAGTGCGTCCGATGCGCGGCACCAGCCGTCGCGAAATCGGCCATGGCAACCTCGCTGAGCGTGCACTGCAGGGTGTGCTCCCCGACTTCGCCGACTTCCCATACACGATCCGCATTGTCTCCGAAGTCCTGGAGTCCAACGGCTCATCGTCGATGGCGTCGGTGTGTGGCGGATCGCTCTCGCTGTTCGATGCCGGTGTGCCCATGAAAGCGGCCGTCGCCGGCGTGGCGATGGGTCTCATCAAGGAAGGCAAGAAGTACGCGATTCTGACGGATATCCTCGGTACCGAAGACCATCTCGGTGACATGGATTTCAAGGTCGCTGGCACCAAGGATGGCATCACGTCCATCCAGATGGATATCAAGATCGAGGGGCTCGACCTCAAGATCATGGAAGAGGCGTTGGCGCAGGCCAAGGAAGGACGCCTGCACATCCTCGGCGAGATGGACAAGGCGCTGGCCGCCCCGCGTGGCGATCTCTCCAGGTACGCGCCGCGTATCGTCACGGTACAGATCCCGGTCGACAAGATCGGTGAACTGATCGGACCGAAGGGCAAGAACATCCGCGGCATTCAGGACGAAACGGGTGCGGAGCTCTCCGTCGAAGACGACGGCACGGTTACCATCGCGGCCGTCGGCGCCGAGTCGATGGAACGTGCGCGCCAGATGGTGCAGGCCATGACGGCCGAAGCGGTCGTTGGCGAGACGTACGAAGGCACGGTGAAGACCGTGACGGCGTTCGGCGCGTTCATCGAAATCATGCCCGGTACGGAAGCGCTGTTGCACGTCTCCGAGATGAAGCACGAGCGCGTCGAGAAGCCGGAGGACGTGGTCAAGAAGGGTGATCGCGTCACGGTGAAGCTGATCGATCGCGATGAACGCGGGCGTCTGCGTCTGTCGATGAAGGCGCTGCTCCCGCGCCCCGAAGGCATGCCGGAGGAGACGCCGAGCGAGCGTCCGCCGCGTCGTGACGACGGTGGAGATCGCGGTGGCCGCGGTGGAGATCGTGGCGGACGGAGCGGTGGTGGTCGCGATCGGCGCTGACGCGCCCGCACTGCGCCGCACGGAGCTCCCCAATGGACTGACCGTGCTCTCGGAAGCCGTTCCGGGAGCACGGTCGGTTGCGTTTGGGGCCTGGGTCCGCGCGGCCACGCTGCATGAGAGCGCCGCCGAGATGGGCGTGTCCCATTTCCTCGAGCACATGGTGTTCAAAGGCACGCAGCGACGCACCGCGCAGGAGATTGCGCTGTCGCTCGAGTCGCTGGGTGGTTCGCTCGACGCGTATACCGAGCGCGAGCACACGTCGTTTCAGGCGCGTGTGCTCGACGAGCATCTCCCCGAGGCGGTGGCCGTCATTGGTGATTTGCTGTTCGAGCCGTTGTTGCGCCCCTCCGATCTGGCCTTGGAGCGCAAAGTCATTCTCGAAGAAATCAGCATGGTCGACGACACACCCGACGATGTGATCTTCGACATTCACAACCGCGAGCTATGGGGTGCCCACGCGCACGGGTATCCCATTCTCGGCACGCGCGAAACCGTTCAGGCCTTGGACGTCCCGCATCTCCAGGCCTTGCACGCGCGCGCCTATCACCCCGGCCGCCTCGTCGTCGCGGCGAGTGGCCACGTGGATCATGACGCACTCCTGGAGACGTTGATTGGCTCCGGGTGGGGCGATCGCGTGCGCGGGGACGTGACACCATTCGACGTGCCGCCTGCCGTCCCGGTCGCGCCACACGCCAGATACGTCAAGCGCAAGGATATTGCGCAAACGCACGTCGTGCTTGGCAGTGCGGGCATCGCGCACGGCGACACGCGACGGTATGCATTTGCCCTGCTCGGCACGATGCTCGGCGGCGGCA
>JAGNMU010000228.1 GCA_017991005.1 Gemmatimonadaceae bacterium
AGCAGGAACTGCCCGCCATGGGCATCGAGGTCACGTTCATCGACCCCACGGAAACGCGGGGATGGCGACGTGCCATGCGGCGCAACACGCGCGTGCTGTTTCTCGAATCGCCGGTCAATCCCTCCACCCGCGTAATTGACCTCAAGCCCGCCCGAACGTTGGCGCAGGAGCAAGGGGTGGCGTTGGTGGTGGACTCCACATTTGCCACGCCGATCAACTGCCGGCCTATCGAGCACGGCGCTGATGTGGTCATTCACTCGGCAACGAAGTACCTGAACGGCCATCATGATGTGCTGGCGGGTGTCGTGTGCGGCGCCGATTCCCTGATCGAGGAAGTGCGCGCCAAGATGTCCATCTGGGGCCCCGCCCCCGATCCGTTTGCGATGTGGCTGCTCGAACGCGGTCTCAAAACGCTCGATGTGCGCGTGCAACGGCAAAACACCAGCGCGATGACGATCGCAGAGTGGGCCTCGACGCATCCGGCCGTCTCGGCCGTGCACTATCCGGGGCTGCCGTCGCATCCCGATCATGAGGTGGCTCGGTCGCTGATGAGCGGATTCGGCGGCATGCTTGCCCTCGAACTCGCGGGTGGAGGCGACGCCGCTGCCCGCATGGTTCCCCGTCTCGGCGTGTTCACCAACGCACCGTCGCTTGGCGGCGTCGACTCGTTGGTGAGCGAGCCCCGTGTCACCTCGCACCGTCATCTCTCAGCGGAACAGCGCGCGAGCATGGGCATCCCTGATGGGTTCGTGCGCGTCAGTGTCGGCCTCGAACACGTGGACGACCTGATTGCCGATCTTGCACAGGCGTTGGAGTCGTAGTGGCCGGTATTCTCCGTCTTGCGGACGTCACCAAGGACTACGCGCGCTCCGGCATCGCCATTCGCAACGTGTCCTTCGAATTGAACAAGGGCGAGTTTCTGTTCCTCGCCGGGCACAGTGGCGCGGGCAAGAGCACGTTGCTCAAGCTGATTTCGATGGCCGAGCGCCCCACCAAGGGCGAAGTGCGCGTCAGCGGTTTTTCGTCGTCGACCATCAAAGAGCGCGAGATTCCGAAGCTGCGCCGCCGCCTCGGCATCGTGTTTCAGGATTTTCGCCTGCTTCCCGATCGCACCGCTGAGCAGAATGTGGCGTTCGCGCTGGAAGTCACGGGTGCCTCGCGCGCGTCCATCGGCCCCAAGGTATCCCGACTGCTGATGCAGGTGGGACTCGCGTCGAAAGCCACGGCGTTCCCGCACGAACTCTCGGGCGGTGAGCAACAACGCGTTGCCATCGCGCGCGCGTTGGTCAATGACCCCTTCGTGCTGCTGGCTGACGAACCGACCGGCAACCTCGATGACAAGGCCACGCATGCCATCTACCTGTTGCTCCGGGAGATCAACGCATCGGGTACCGCGGTGGTCATGGCCACGCACGATGTCTCGCTCATCGAACGCACGGGGCTGCGGTTTCTCGAGCTCGACAAAGGCGAGCTGATTTTCGACGGCACCGATGTGGCACGACTCAAGGCGGATTTGCGCGGGGCTGGTCGCCGATGAGACTGGCCTGGCGCGAGGTTCTGCTCGCCTTCCGGCGCTCGCCGGCGTTGGGGTTCTTGAGCATCACGACGATCGCCTTCTCGTTGTTTGCGTTCGGGTTGTTCGGACTCGTCGCGATCAACATTCAGACGGCCTTGCACGCGATCGAGAATCGTGTGGAAGTCCGAGCCTTTCTCGTGGACGGCGCGAAGGAGACAGACGTGAACGAGCTGCTGGCCGCCGTCGCCCGATTGCCGCAGGTGGCCGATGCGGGCTACGTCAGCCCCGATTCGGCGCTGCAACGCGCCCGGTCCGAGCTGGCAGAGTTTCGTGATGTGATGGAGGGTGCCATGCTTCCCGGATCGGTGGAGCTTCGGCTCAAGCCCGGGATGCGCGATCCGGAAACGATGAAGCAATTGTCGAGCCGACTCCAGACGTATCCGGTGGTCGAAGAGGTGCGGTACGGTCGGGAGTGGGTGGAAAAGCTCTATCGCGTGCGCACGATTGTCGGTGTCGCCGGAACAGGACTCGGCCTCGTGTTTGCATTGGTGGCGGTGATCATCATCGGCGCCACCATTCGCATGGCCATTCTGGCGCGCACGAAAGAGATCGAAGTGATGCGTCTGGTGGGTGCCACCAACGGGTACGTCCGACTGCCCTATCTCATCGATGGGACACTCAAGGGCATCGCCGGCGGACTGATTGCCTTGGCGCTCGCGTGGACGGCCAATCGCATGGTGAGCAGTTCGTTCATGGAGACCACCTTCTTCACAGGCGAGCAGATGCTGTTGGGCGTGCTCGCTGGCGCGGTCATTGGTCTGCTGGGAAGCTGGATCTCGGTCGGACGGCACCTGCGCAAAGTCTGGCACGACCGCTGATGCCCTGGGGTGCGCGCGGGCTCGTCATGTGCGTGTTGCTGGGCATCGGCGTGCCCACCGGTGCCGCGTGGGCACAGGGCGGCACGACTACCGCCGAGCAGCGACTGCGGCAACAGCAGGATGAGCTGGAGAAGTTGAGGCGGGAGCGCGCCGATCTGGAGTCGCGCATGCTGCAATTGCAGCGCAGTGCCCGGTCGCTGGCGGATGAGGTCAACAACATCGAGGCGCAGCGCTCCACCACCGCCCGCCTGGTCAAAGCGCTGGATCAGCAGTTGACGACCATCACGCGCGAGGTGGCGACGGCCAGTGCGGGACTGTCACGCGCCGAGCAGGAGATCGTGAACAAACGCACCGCGCTCCAGCGGCGCATGGTGGACATCTACAAACGCGGCCAGCTGTACGACGCCGAAGCACTGCTGTCGGCACAATCGTTTGCGGCACTGGTGGCGCGTTACAAGTATCTGCACGACCTCGCACTCCATGACCGCAGTCTGGTACGGCGCGTGGAGACGCTGCGAAACAACATCGTGTCGCAGCGTCAGTTGCTGGTCACGTTGCAGGATGAAGTCGAGCGCAACCGGCGCGAGAAAGAGCGCGAGGCCGCACGACTCAAGAGTCTCGAGCAGTCGCGCCAGCGCAACCTGACCGTCGTGCAGCGCAACGCGGCGCAGACGCGCGACCGACTGCAACAGATTGCGCGCGACGAAGCGCGGCTGGCCAGCCTCCTCGCTAGCTTCGAAACAGCGCGACGTCGGGCGGAGCTTGCTCCCAACGCGAGACCGGCTGCCCCATCGACGATTCGCACGTCCGATCTCGGCAAACTCGATTGGCCCGTCGATGGTGACATTCTGTACCGGTTCGGTCGCGTTGTGAATCCCAACAACTCAACGACCCGCTGGAATGGCGTGGGCATCGGCGCGGCCTTGGGGACGGCGGTACGCAGTCTCTCCGCCGGCACCATTGTGTTGGCCGAAGGGTTCAGTACATACGGGCTCACGGTGATCGTACAACATGGCGGCGGCGACTACTCCATTTACGGATCGCTGCAGCGCATTGACGTGCGGAAAGACCAGAACGTGCAGAAGGGACAGGTGCTGGGGACGGTGGGCAATGCCGACCCCGATCTTCCACCGCACCTGCATCTCGAAATTCGGCCCAAGGGTCGTGCCGTCGATCCACTCGAGTGGTTGAGGGCGCAGCGCCGCTAGTCGGTGCGAGTCGGCGCCAGCGCGATGGATCTCGCCGCGGCCGACACCCCAGCGGCGTCATGGGCTGCTATCTTGGGACATGCCCGCCAAAAAAACGCCTGCCAAAACGACGCCGGCCACCGTGCCGCCGCGCAAAGTGTCGTCGCGCAAAGCGCCTTCTCCCAAGGCGCCGCCACTTGATACCCCCATCGTGGTCGACGCCGGGAACTGGGAGGCTGACGGCGCGCCGCTGGGGGCGCATGTATCGATCGCTGGCGGCACGTGGGAAGCGGCTGCGCGTGCGCGTGAGATCAGTGCCACGGCGGCGCAGATCTTCACCAAGCAGGCCAACCGATGGCAGGAACGAGAGGTCGATGCCGCCGAGGCGACGCGGTTCCAATCCGCCATGCGTGAAACCCACGTGCGCTGGATCTGCGCACACGATTCCTACCTCATCAACCTCGCATCGCCTGACCACGAGCTGCGCGCGCGTTCGCTCGAAAGTTTTCGCAGTGAGCTGCGTCGGTGCCACGCGTTGGGACTCAATGCGCTTGTCTCGCATCCCGGCAACTACATGGACGATCGCGCCAGTGGCATCGCCCGCAACGCTGATGCGATTACGGCAGCACTCGAAGCCGAAAGCGGCAGCACCCAACTGCTCATGGAGCTGACGGCGGGTCAGGGAACGGTCCTGGGCTCCACGTTCGAAGAGATGGCCGACCTGCTGGCGCGAATCCCCGCAGCCTTGCAGCCGCGCGTGGGCGTCTGCCTCGATACGGCCCACATCTGGGCGGCCGGGTACGATCTGGTCCAGGACTACGACGGCGTCTGGCAACGCTTTGGCGATGTCCTCGGCTTCGAACGCCTCGGGTGTGTGCACCTCAACGATTCCAAAGCCAAGCTGGGCTCGCACCTTGACCGACACGAGCTGATCGGCGAAGGCACGATCGGCGCGGAGGCGTTTGGCCGCATCATGCGCGATGCGCGCCTGGCTGGGGTTCCCCGCGTGATTGAAACCCCCAAAGGCGATGCGCCCGCCGAAACCGACGGGCGCATGCTCAAACTGCTCCGCGAACTGGCGGCGTAATACCCGCCGTCAGAACAACAGCTTGTAGACCACGCTGAGATTGCGGCCGGGGTTGAAGGCAAAACTCTTGATGCGGCTGGTGGCATCGCGGTACTGCTCATCCAGCAGGTTGTCCGCGCGCACGGTCATCGAGTGCACCGTGCGGCCGCGCACGGTAAAGAGCCACGTCGCGCTCAGATTGATCAGCGTGTAAGCGTCGGTCGATACGTCGAGGGCGTCGCCACTCACCTTGTCTTGCGCGAAGACCCGGCGCGCGTCGCCGCCCGCAGAGAGACGGCCATTGTCGAATCGCAACGACGCGCCGAGACGGCCTGCTGGAATGAAGGGCAAGTTGCCGCCGCCATCGCTGAACGTGGCGCGGGTGAAGTCGCCCATCACGCCGCCAACCAGATGACTCGGCAGTTTGGTTTCAACCTGCCCTTCGAAACCGTACAACGCGGCATCGTCCTGCCGGTAATTCACCAGCGGCAGCAATTCGCCGTCCACATCGGTGTCACCGACAACCGTCGGGCGAATGTAGCTCCCGATGCGATTGTAGTACGTGCTCACCTGCGCGAAGGTGCGCGCCGTCTGGGCCCGCAGCCCCGCCTCGAGCCCGGTGCTCTGTTCCGGCGTGAGCGCACGATTGCCCACATCAAACGTGCCGACCGCGGCGTGAAAGCCGTTGGCGTACAGCTCTTCGACCGTGGGCGCCCGGAATCCCCGCGATGCGTTCGCCGTAAAGGACACGTCCTTGGCCACCGGCAGACTCACGCCGAGCGACGCCGCCAGGTTGTCGAAACTCCGCGATTCCGCTGCACCGAATCGCGTCACCTGATCGGCCCCTTCGGGATTGGTGCTGACGGTGAACCGGTCATACCGGGCGCCGATCTGCAGACGTGCCGACTGGTCTTCCGCCGCCGCGCTGGTGAGCGGCAGTTCCTGAAACACGAACGCCGCGACGTTGTTGTTGTCCGCCGCCGGCGTGAAAGCTTCTTCGCCCGTGGGGACGTACTGCCGGAACAGTCCCTGCACCCCGATCGCGCCGGTCGCGCGTCCGAACTGCGTGCGCGCCACGAGATTGGCCGTCTGCGTATTGAGCGTGAATCGCGTGCCCACCTCGCCGGTGGGTTCGATCTCGCTGTGCTCATACCACTGCGACGTGCCGTCCACTTTCACGGAGCTCAACGCCGTCACGCCGGTTCCGATGGTCGACTGCAGCGCCATCATGCGGCGGCGGCCATCCAGACGGATTGCCTCGTCGCCGTCCGGGTGCGGCAGACCGTACTCGAAATTCATTTGCCGATACACCGCACCGATCGAGGCGCGCCCACCCACGTAGCCGACGCCGACCGTCGCGTTATCGGTCGATCCGTTGGTGTTGGCCTGCTGCGCCCCGCCGCCCACGCGCATGTTCTCGAAATTGCGCAACCCGCCGCGCGCGGTGAGCGCGAGTCGCGTGCCCACCGGTACAGTGAGTCCGGCGCCGGCGACGCCACCCGGCGTCACTGATTCACCCTGCCCCATGACGTATCCCGACAGTCGCTGCGGGATGTTGGTCGGCATGTCGTTCGAGATCACATTGACGACACCGCCGAGCGCGTTGTTGCCGTAGAGCAGCGACGCGGGGCCGCGAATGACTTCGATACGTTCGGCGCTCGACGGATCGACGGCATTGAGATGATCGACGGCAGCCGACGACAGATCCCCTGCGCGATCGCCGTCCTGCAGCACGAGCACGCGCTCCCCGGTGAGTCCACGAATCACCGGCGCGGCCGCCAGCGGTCCGTTGAAGCGGGAGGACATGCCCGGTTCGCTCGACAGCGTCTGACCGATCGACGCGCTCAAGGACCGCTGCAACTCCTTGCCGGACAATTGCACAGTGGCCTGCGTGACGTTGAGCGGATCGGTACCCGTTGGGGTCGCGGTGACGTTCACATTGGACAGACGAACCGTCGCCACACGCATGCTGATGGTGAGACGCAGATCGGGCCCATTGGCAGGCACCGTGATCACCTGGTGCTCGGCCGCGTAGCCGATTCGAATCAGGTCGAGATGATAGGTGCCGGCCGGCAGACCGCGGATCGTGAACTCACCCCGATCATCGGTCGTCGCCGCACGATTCAGACCACTCACGATCACCTGCACATAGGCCAGCGG
>JAGNMU010000229.1 GCA_017991005.1 Gemmatimonadaceae bacterium
CCGGGGAGAGGGCGGCGTCTCCATGCAATTCGATGCCGGCCCCGACATCGGCGGCCATGGCCTGGGCGTGCGACCCATGCAGGCGTTGCTCATGGCGGTGGGCAGCTGTAGCGCGATCGACGTCCTCCTGATCCTCAAGAAGCAGCGTCAGCTCGTGACCGACTGCAAGATCGAGATCGACGGCGCGCGGCAGCAGGGGCAGGAACCGTCGCTCTGGGAGCGGGTGCACGTGATCTTCGTGCTCGAGGGCGAGATTGCACCCGAGAAAGCGCAGCGTGCCGTGCAGCTCTCGATGGAAAAATACTGCTCCGTGTCGAGAACCCTGGAATGCGCAGGCGCGACCATCACCTGGGGTGTCCGTGTGAACGGCCAGCCCGTCCATTGAATCGAGTCTCATGAAACCCGAAACCCAGGCCATTCGCATTCAGACCGAGCGCTCGCAGCAGCGCGAGCACGCCACGCCGCTGTTTCTCACGTCGAGCTTTGTGTTCGACGACGCCGAGTCGATGCGGGCGGCGTTTGCCGACGAGACCGACGCAAATATCTACAGCCGCTTCTCGAATCCGAATGTCGACGAATTCGCCGACAAGCTGGCGGCCCTCGAAGGCACGGAAGCCGGGTTTGCCACGGCGTCGGGCATGGCCGCGATCTTTGCCTCGTTCATGACCTTTCTCAAGGCCGGGGATCATCTGCTGGCGTGCTCGTCGATCTTCGGCTCCACGCACACGGTGATCACGAAGTACCTGCCGAAGTGGGGCATCGAGTACTCGTATGCCGACATTCACCGGCCGGAGACGTGGGCCGCACTCGTGCGGCCCAACACGAAGATGGTCTTCGCGGAGACGCCGACCAATCCGGGGCTCGATCTGATCGACCTCGAGTGGATCGGCAAGTTCGCGGCCGAGCATCACCTGCTACTCAACATCGACAACTGCTTTGCCACTCCGGCCCTTCAGCGCCCGGCGTCGCTCGGCGCACATCTCATCACGCACTCGGCAACCAAATTCATCGACGGCCAGGGGCGCGTGCTCGGCGGCGCCGTGCTTTGCAGCAAGGAACTGATCAAAGAGGTCTATCTGTTCTGCCGCAGCACGGGGCCCGCGCTGTCGCCGTTCAATGCCTGGCTGCTCTCGAAGAGTCTCGAGACGCTGCACGTGCGGATGGAGCGCCACTCCTCGAATGCCCTGTCCCTCGCCGAGATGCTGCAGTCGCATTCGGCCATCGCGCAGGTGAAGTATCCGTTCCTGCCGTCACATCCGCAGCACGCCATCGCGCGCAAGCAGATGCGCGCGGGTGGCGGTGTGGTGACCTTCGAACTCAAAGGCGGGCTCGTGCAGGGCCGCGCGTTTCTCGACGCCATCACGATGTGCTCGCTCACCGCGAATCTCGGCGACACGCGCACAACGGTGACGCATCCGGCCTCGACGACGCACGCGAAGCTGACGGAAGCGGAGCGTCTGTCGGTGGGCATCACGCCGGGTCTGGTGCGTGTGTCTGTCGGCCTCGAGCACATCGACGACATCGTCGCCGACATCGATCAGGCACTCGCCGCGTCACGCTGACGTGAGAAGTCGGAAGCCCATGGGCACGCCGTGCGTCAACGTCTACTCGTTCGTGCGCGAAGGCGGACTGTGGAAGGTTGACGACATCGAAGTGAAGGCTGGCAAAGACAAGCCCGTGCGGATCGCGAAGCTACTCAAGGAGTACCGGGATTGAAAGATACACCGCGCCTTCACACGTGAACGTCGTGATGCGACAAGAACTCCGACCATTCTTCCTTGGATGAGGGGGAGGAGACGGCGCCGAAGGAACGCCCGTCCCCATCGACGCAGGCCACGGCGTCAACGGAGCGCTCGAACAGGTACACGCGGAACGCCGAGCCACGAGGGTGTACGCCCAGGATCGTCCAGTTGGCGAGCACGTCCTGCCCGTTTTGCACGGACGCCTCGATGGACTCCCCTGACCCGGCGAACCAGGTCAGGGCGATGAGCTCGTCGTCGGTGGCCGCGTGTACGCTCACTTGCCGATCCAGAGGCCGCAGTAGAACTGCTTGAAGTCGCGCACGATCCGATTATCGCCATTCTCCAGCGGGACGCAATCGCGCCGCCCGTCGCCGTGATGAAGATCGATTTCCGTGATGATCACGCGCGCGCCCTGGCCCTCGTTTCGGTTACCATGGGCCCCCACTCCGACCATTGAGGTTGATGCCCATGCACGCTCCGTCCGTCTGTCGTCGCGCTCTGGCCTGCTCCACTCTGGCCCTAATCCTCATCGTCACGATCGTTGGGCAGGCACGTGCGGAAGTCACACGCATCACCATCACGTCGCGCAAGCCGGCCTTGAACGGCCAGGCGTTCGGCACAGTGGGCGCCTATGAAGAGATCAAAGGCATCGCGTACGGGGAGCTGGATCCGAAAGATCGACGGAACGCGCTGATCACCGACATCGAGTTCGCTGCCGTGAACGCGCGCGGCCGCGTCGAGTACCGCACGACCTTCACGTTGCTCAAGCCCGTCGACATGACCAAGTCGAGCGGAGTGCTGTTCTACAACATCGTCAACCGCGGCCGTCACAACGGCCCCAACACCTGGAGCGTGGGCGGCGATCCGGGCGACGGATTCCTTTATCGCCTCGGCCAGGCCGTGTTGTGGGCCGGTTGGCAGGGAGACCTGCCGATCGACGCAGCATTCCCGGAACGCGAGAGCATCGACGTGCCGATCGCGCACCACGCGGATGGATCGCCAGTGACCGGACCGGTCTGGGCTCGATTTGTGAACGTTCAGGATCGCACCAACACGCAATCTCTGCCCGGCGCGACGGGCCGCACGCCGCTCTCGCTCGACACCACGAAAGCGCACCTGATCTCGGCAACGGCGGAGACCTCAGCCGGCGTCAAGTCCGGCGTCGTCACGATTCCAGCCGGTGATTGGGCGTTCGCTGATTGCAGGACGACGCCATTCCCTGGCACGCCGGATCCGACACGTGTGTGTCTGAAAACCGGCTTCGATCAGTCGCTGCTCTACGAACTCACCTACACCGCGAAGGATCCGTACATCCTGGGCGTGGGCATGGCCGCGACGCGAGATGTCGTCTCGTTCTTCCGCTATGAGGCCGCGGACTCGACGGGCACCCCCAATCCGATCGCCGGCGCCGTGCCGCACGTGATCGCGATGGGCAACTCGCAGTCGGGCCGCTTCGGCAAGGCCTTCCTGAATCTCGGATTCAACGAGGATGTGCGCGGCCGCATCGTGTGGGACGGATTCAACGCGCGCATCGCGGGCATGCTGGGCAGCTTCAACACGCGCTTTGCGCAACCGGGCGACATCGCGGAACTCTACGATCCGGGCGCCGAAGGTCCGCTCTGGTGGAACGACTACACTGACACCGTTCGCGGCCGTCCCGCGTGGGGACTGCTCCATCGCTGCGTGGCGACACGCACGTGCCCGAAGATCACGGAGACCTACGGCGGTCCGGAACTCTGGTACAGCCGTGGCAGCGTGGGTATTGCGGGCACCAAAGGCACTGAGGATCTGCCGCTCCCCGACAACGTCCGCCGTTACTACCATCCGGGGACGCCGCACGGCGGTGGGCAGGGCGGTTTCTCGCTCGGCACGGCATCGACAGACCGCAACGCACTCGCGAACAACCCGAATCCGCAACGTGAGACGGACCGCGCACTTTATGTCGCACTCGTCGAGTGGGTCGTCAACGGCACGCAGCCGCCAGCAAGCGCCTATCCGCGCGTGTCGGATGGCACGCTCGTGCCAGCAACGGCTGCCGCCATGGGCTGGCCGGCGATTCCCAACGCGCCGTCGCCCGACGGCGTGGTCAATCCGGTGCTCGACTACGACTACGGCGCATCCTTCCGCTACAACGACAATTCCGGCGTGATCACCACATCGCCGCCGACGGTGAAGCGCGTGATTCCGACGCTCGTGCCGAAGGTCGATGTCGACGGCAACGAGATCGCCGGCGTGCGCTCGCTCCTGATGCGGATGCCGCTCGGCACCTACACGGGGTGGAATCCGATTCCGTCGGGTGCCCTGAAAGGCCGCGAGCGCTCACTGGCCGCCGGCTACGTGCCGTTCGCCCGCACGAAAGCCGAACGCCTGGCATCGGGCGATCCTCGTCTTTCAATTGAAGAACGATACGCCAGCCCCTTCGCCTACTACACGACGGCCGTGGCGCAGACGCAGGACCTGGTCCGGCAGCGCCTGCTGCTGCCTGAAGATGCCTTTCGCCTACTGAAACAGTTGATGACCGACCTGGAGAACAGCGGCATCTTCAAGAAATAGAACGCACCGCTGTCTTCGTGACTTTCCCCATTGCATTCCGGGGCAGTTCGGCGACGACGCTGAGGCGTCGAGGGATCTTGTACGGGGAGAGACGACCATCACACCACTCGCGCAACGCGGCCAGCTCGAGCGTCCTGGCCGTCTTCAACACCACAACAGCCGCAACGACCTCGCCCCAAGTGTCGTCGGGCACGCCAATCACCGCGCACTCGTCGATGAGCGGGTGATCGAGCAACACGGACTCGATCTCCAACGCGCTGAGCTTGTAGCCACCGCTCTTGATGATGTCGATGCTGAGGCGGCCCATGATGCGGTAGTAGCCGCGCTCGACGACCGCCATGTCGCCCGTTCTGAACCAGCCATCGTCAAATGACTCGGCGGTGGCCTCGGGACGGTTCCAGTAAGCGCGAAAGACAGCTGGGCCGCGCACCTGAATTTCGCCCGGTTCGCCTTCGTTCGTGATGACCGAGCCCGACTCCGCTTTCAGGCGCACCCGGACACCCGGCAGCGGCATGCCAACAGCGCCAGGACGTCGCTCGCCGTGATAGGGATTGGAGATCGCCATGCCGATCTCGGTCATGCCATAGCGTTCGAGCAGCGACTGACCGGTGAGCGCAGTCCAGTGCTCGTGCACGCTGGCGGGCAATGCCGCGCTGCCCGACACCATCAACCGCATCGCCGCAAATCCGCTGATGATTGCTGCGCGGTCGCTCTCGCCCGCCGCTTCGATCACCTGGATCAGCTTCACGTAGATCGTCGGCACCGCCATGAACAGCGTGTACGCGCCGGCCCTGACACGCGAGAGCACGGCGTCCGCGTCGAATCGCGGAAACGCTTCAACGGTCGCACCGCTCCAGAGCGCGCATCCCAGGACGTTGATGATGCCGTGAATATGATGCAGCGGCAGGAACAGCGGGATTCGATCCGTGGCGTTCCACTCCCATGCCTGCACAAGACACTCGATCTGCGCCTGGATGTTGGCGTGCGTCGTCAACACCCCTTTGGGCGTGCTGGTCGTACCGCTCGTGTAGAGGATCATTGCGCCACGGTTGATGTCGACCGCCGGCAGCGATCTGAGCGGCGTCCCAGCGAGGACGCCCAGATTCATCACACGCACGCCGAGTCGCTCACACAGCGGCGACACCTTCGGAACATTCGCCGCATCAGCGATGACGAGGTGAACCTGTGAATCAGTGAGCGCGTGCTCCCACTCTCGCTCCGCGGCCGACGCGCTCAGCGGAAGCATGATGCCGCCCGCGCGCCAGATGGCCCATTGCGCCGATGTATATTCCGCACCTGGCGTCACGAGGACGGCTATCCGCGACTCCGCGAGATCGCCCGCGCCATCCAGCAACGCTGAGGCGATCACGACCGAGCGATCAAGCAGTTGCTGATAGGTGTGCGCGGTGCCAGCGGTTCGGAAGGCGATTCGCTCAGCGTGCGACAGCGCACGGGTGAGCACGGGCAGGTTGGGCATGGACGGGTCCACTCTATTGCCCGAAGAGGGCCTTCATGATGAGGAACAACACGGACGGCCCAAGGAGGCACCCGATGCCCGTGTGAAATGTGGCGACCAGGGCGCCGTATGGCACGAGCCTGCGGTCCGTGGCTGCCAGACCGGCGCTGACGCCGCTCACCGTGCCCGCCAGTCCGCCGAACACCATGGCGGAGCGCGGCGTCTTCAACCGCAGCGCCTTCGCTGCGGCGGGCGTGAAAATCATCACGAGGATCGCCTTGAACACGCCCGTGGCGATGCTGAGCGCGAGGACATCGCTGGTGGCGCCGATCGCCGTGCCGGTCACCGGTCCGACAATATAGGTGATCGCGCCCGCGCCGATCGTCGTCAGGCTGACGGCATCACGATAGCCAAATCCGTATGCGGCACTCACGCCGACGATGAACGGCAGCACCGTGCCGAGCAGCAACGCGACGGCGCCGATCCAGCCCGCGCGTTTGGCTTCATCAGGATGGACTTCGAACGCGGTGGCAACGATGGCGAAGTCGCGCAGCATGTTGCCGCCCATGAGGCCGACGCCGCTGAACACCGCGATGTCGGCGAGGCCATTCTTGCCGCCGGTCAGTTTCCCGCCGATCCACGCCAGCAGCAACCCGATGAGGATGGCGATCGCCGATCCCTGTACGCGTCCGAACGTGAGTCTGCGGGAGATGATTCCCGAGATGAGGACGATCGCGCCCACCACCGCAAACGCAGTGACAAGGCCGTTGTCTTTCGCGGCTTTCTCGAGGATTTCAAGCATCACCGAGCCTCACGCTCGGAGGCGGCAGACAGGTCGTGCATGGGCTCGGCGCGGTTGATGAACGCGATCGCGATACCGCACACGATCACGGTGCCGGTCGCCGCGGTCACGGCGATCCACCCGCCGCTCAGGGCCGAGACCACGTTCTGGGTCATCGCCATCGCCACGACGACGGGAATGTAGATCGCGCCCCAGTAGTGCACACCGCCTTCCGATGTGGCGGCGAGCCATCCGCGTCGGTGCAAGACGA
>JAGNMU010000230.1 GCA_017991005.1 Gemmatimonadaceae bacterium
GATCGAGACCATTGGCGGGACGCGCAGTTATCTCGCACTCCGAACAGCGATCCGTGAGCACTATCGGCAGCGTGGCACACTGACGGCTGCTGCACGCGCCAATCCGCGACTCAATCCCGGCAACGGCTGGGTGTCGCGCCTCTGCTGCGAGCCACGCGCCGCCTTGGCCGTGCTCGAGGAGATGCTCGCGCCCTATGTGGCCAGCGGGCACGTCCGGCTGCTCCGTCGTCATCAGGCGCAATTGGCTGATGTGACGCGAGACCGCGTGCGCGCCATTCGCGTGCGCGACCTCGATGCCGATCGCGACCTCGTCCTGCACGCGCCGTATTTTGCCGACGCCACCGAACTGGGCGATCTCCTGCCGCTCACGGGTACCGAGTACGTGGTGGGCGCAGAGTCAGCGCGCGAGACCGGCGAACCGCACGCCGCATCCGTGGCGGACCCGGGCAATGTGCAGGCGTTCACCGTGTGTTTCGCAATGGACTACCTGCGCGGCGAAGACCACACGATCGAACGACCGCGCGCCTACAACGAATGGCGCACTACGATGGTGGTGGCCGACGACGGCAATCCGTATCCACTGCTCAGCTTCCGCGATCCCGCCAACGCGCGCATCGGTTTTGATCCGGTAGGGCGCTCGACGTATTTCTCGTATCGGCGCATCATCGATCGTACGCTGTTTGCGCCGGGTACCTACGCGGGTGACGTGACCGTGGTGAACTGGGGCCTCAACGACTATTCGTTCGGCTCACTGATCGACGTGTCGCCGGACGACGCGGCGCGCCATGTGGAGCGCGCCGGACAGCTCAGCCTCTCGCTGCTCTACTGGCTGCAGACGGAGGCGCCGCGGCCCGATGGCGGCGCGGGATGGCCAGGGCTTCGGTTGCGTCCCGATATCGTCGGCACGTCGAACGGCCTCGCAAAGTATCCCTACATCCGTGAGAGCCGCCGCATTCGCGCCGAGTTCACCGTGCGTGAGCAACACGTGACGCTCGACGCGCGCATGCGAGAGACGGGACTCGCCAAAGCCGACGTCCGGCCCGCCGAGTTTCCGGACAGTGTGGGCATCGGCCACTACAGCATGGATCTGCATCTGACGACGCGAGGCGATCGTGGCCGCTACGGGGCGACGCTCCCCTTTCAGATTCCGCTTGGGGCACTGATTCCGCAGCGCATGGAGAATCTGCTGCCGGCGTGCAAGAACCTCGGCGTCACTCACCTGACGAACGGATGTTACCGGTTGCACCCGATCGAATGGAACATCGGTGAGAGTGTGGGACATCTGGTGGCCGAGTGTCAGGCGCGTAAGGAAACGCCGCGTGCGATCGCGCACCGGGCCGCGTGGCGCGCGGCGTTGCAGACGAATCTGGAGCGTGATGGGGTCCCGTTGGCGTGGCCGCGCGACCTGCGCTGACCACACGCTCATTGCAACGCTGTCGCAGGTCTAGTGGCTGCGCCGATACTCCATGTAGTGTGCCGTGTCATCGGCGACCGCCTTGCCGTGCAGTCGCTCCACCACGTCGAGTGACATGTCGATGCCCGCCGAAATGCCGGCCGAGGAGATGACGCGGTCGTGCACGACGCGCGCGTCGCGTTCCACCATGATGGTGTCATCGAGTGCCGCGAGGGCATCAAGCGCCCCCCAGTGTGTGGTGGCACGCTGATGGGCGAGCAATCCGGCGCGCGCCAACAGTAGCGCCCCCGAGCACACCGACGTGACCAGCGAGGCCACCGCGGCGCTCTCGCGAATCCATGCCAACACCGGCGCGTGATCGAGCAACGGACGGGTGCCCCACCCAACCGGGGATCACCAACAGGTCGATCGCGGGCGCCGTTTCAAACGTGTACTGCGGCACCACCTGCAGCCCGCCCGTGGCGGTGATCATCCCCGCCGTCTCAGCCACCGTAAAGACCGAAAACGGCGCCTGTTCATCGCTGCGCCGTGAGGCCAGGCCTGGTTCGAGTCGCGTTCGCGAGAATACCTCGAAGGGTCCGGCAAAGTCGAGCACTTCGACCTGTTCGAACAGGAAGATGCCTACGGTGTGTCGGGGCATGGAGCCGACCGTCCTGGAATCGCGTGTGGCCTTTGTGCGTGTGCACGGGGACACGCGTGCACTGTGGCACGCTGAAGTTCACGCAGGCGACGCGGCGGGCGCAACTCCCGGCATGCGCCTTGCTCAGTAGCGGTGGACGTGCACATGTTCCCCGCGTGAGACTCGCTCCGGCGGCACCCGTCTGCTCCGACGCGGTCTCGGAAGATCCTTGGCACACAGGAGTACGATGCACACGACGGCTGACGTAGTGGTGATCGGTGGCGGGATCATGGGTGCGAGCACGGCGTATCACCTCGCCAGGCGCGGCTGCACGAATGTTGTCGTGCTCGAATCACAATCCATGTTTGGGTTGGGGTCGACCGGCCTGAACGCCGGCGGCATTCGCTACCAGTTCGGCGCGGCGGTCAATATCGCACTCTCGTCGCTCAGCATCGGCATGATGGAGCGATTTGCCGTTGAGATGGACCAGGAGGTTGGGCTTCGTCGCTGCGGATATCTGTTTCTGCTCGACAACGAGACCGACGTTGCGCACTTCACGCGTAATGTGGCGCTGCAGAACTCCCTGCACGTGCCAAGCCGAATGGTTGACCTGCGCGAGATCGCCGAGTTGGCACCGGAAGTCGACTTGAGCGGCATCGTTGGCGGTAGTTGGTGTGCGCTGGATGGACTGGTCGATCCCAATGGTCTGCTGCAGGGCTACGTGTCCAATGCGCGGCGACTGGGCGCGACACTGCTCACGGATGCAGAGGTCACCGGTATCGATGTGGAGGATGGTGCGGTCGCGCGCGTGCACTCCAGGGCGGGCACCATCGACACGCCCCGCGTGATCGTCGCGGCCGGTGCGTGGTCGGCCGGCGTTGGCGCGCTGGCGGGCGTGCACATTCCCATCCAGCCCATCCGACGCCAGATCGCCGTCACCGCGCCGATTGCCGGTCTTCGCTCGGACTTCCCGTTCGTGATCGATTTCTCTCGTGCGCTGTACTTTCATCGCGAGGGCAATGCGATTCTCACCGGGATGTCCAATCGGAATGAAGTCGCCAGCTTCGACACCACGGTCGATGAAGCATGGCGACTGAACCATCTCGAGCAGGCGCTGCAGCGCCTCCCGTTGCTGGCGGATGCCGATATCGCTGCCGAGTGGGCTGGATTGTATGAAGTGACGCCGGACGATTCACCCATCCTCGGCCCCGTTCCATCGGTGGACGGCTTGTACGTGTGCGCCGGTTTCAGTGGACACGGCTTGATGCACGGGCCGGCCGCGGGATTGCTGATGGCCGAAGAACTGCTGGATGGGCGCGCGCACACGATCAACATCGATGCGTTGCGGTGGCGGGACTTTGCTGGCGAGGCAGAGGACGGTGAGTACAATGTGGTGTGAAAACGGACGGGCGGTTGGCACCGCAAGACGGGAAATGCTGTTGTCAGTTTCTTCAGTTATCAGACAACAGCTGAGTCCTGAGTCAGAGTTCTCGGTACTCAGTCCAAACTGACGACCCACGACTCATACTGAGAACCCAACACTCAGCCGTTGCCCGACAACTGAAAAACTGACAACCGCATCTCTCAGTTCTCCCTCTGAGCAACGTCCTATGTCCACCCACCGCATCTTCACCACCTCATTCGCCAGCGTCTACCCGCACTACGTCGCCAAGGCCGAGAAAAAGCAGCGCACCAAGGCCGAGGTCGATGAGATCATCCGCTGGTTGACCGGCTATGATCAGGCGACGCTTGAACGGCAGATCGAACGACGCGCCGACTTCATCACGTTTTTCGCCGAGGCGCCGGCGCTGCATCCGAACACGGCGCTCATCAAAGGCCTCGTGTGCGGCGTGCGTGTCGAGGAGGTCGAAGACCCGCTGATGCAGAAGATCCGGTGGCTCGACAAACTCATTGACGAGCTGGCGAAGGGGAAAGCCATGGAGCGCATTCTGCGCACGTGAGGGCGGCTTGACACGGCCATAGTATTCAATGTGGCCGTCGGCCAGCTGTGTTGGCGATTCCCTCAGACACCGGTGACGCACGATGCACACGCTCCCGAATATCCGCGCCAAGCAGAGCGCGGCACCTCGCTCCCACCGCGCGCGCCTCGGTTCCACCCGGACGGCGACACTCGCATTGCTGGCGCTGTGCATCGCCGCTCCGCTTGCCGCGCAGGCGCCGGTGATTCCGGGTCAGCAGCCGTCGGGTCCGGTGATTCAGAGCACGGGCATGTCGATCAAGGTCGACAACCCGACATTCACGGTGCCAGACGGCCACGTGTTCAAGGCCGTGTTCGTGATCGATGCCGGTGGCACCGATACCGTGCGGGTAAACGCCCAGCTCAACACGGTGGCGCGCTTCCTCAACGTGCATGTGCGACACGGGTATCCGGAAGAGCGCGTTCGCGCGGCAGCGGTGGTGCACGGCAGTGGATGGCAGTCGCTGCTGACGGATGCGGCGTATGCGGCCCGCTTTGGCGGCAAGGCGAATCCGAGCCGACAACTCGTCGAGGAGCTGCTGCAGCACAACACTCAGTTGGTGCTGTGCGGTCAGACGGCCGGCGCGCGCGGTGTTCGCCGCGAAGAACTCATTCCCGGCGTCAAGGTGGCGATCTCCGCCATGACGGCGCTCAACGTGCTGCAGGCAGACGGGTACCGATTCAATCCGTGGTGAGCGAGATCCCGCGGTTGCGGCCGTCGGCCCCGCTCACACCGCGCGCCCGCTCGCCTCGGCTTTGCGACGATACACGGCATACGCCTGAATGCCGATGCCAAGCAGCAGGATCATCACCACCGATACGCCGAGTCCGCCCAGCAGGCCGATGCTGTCCTTGAGTACGACGAAGGTGCAGATCAGCACCAGCGCGAGCGTGGGCACCTCGTTGGCGATGCGATAGCCTTTCGCGGTGCCGTCACGCTCGCCGCGCGTCAGCTTCTTGCGCGTCGCCGAGCACCAGCCGTGGTAGCCGGCGAGCGCAATCACGAGCGCCAATTTCACTTGCATCCACGGCTGCTGCAGCAGCGCAGGCATGAGCACCAGCATCCCGATACCGCCGATGAACGTCATCAGCATTGCCGGCGTGGTGATGATGTTGAGCAAGCGACCCATCATCAGGTTGAGTTGTGCCTGCACGGGCTGGCGCGCAGCCTCGGGTAACTCGCGCGCTTCCGCGTGGTAGACAAACAGGCGCGGCAAATAAAACAGGCCTGCCATCCACGAGACCATGCCGACCAAGTGGAAGATCTTGAAGTAGAGATACCAGGGCATGGCAGCGAGGTGCGAAGTGCGAGGTGCTAAGGCGAGGACGGAACGGATTGGTGACGCGGGAACTTACTGCTGTTGAGGCCGGCGAGGCGTGTCCTTCACTTCTTCCTGGCGAGCGCCTTTCTCAGCACCGGTTCGAACCGGTCAGCCTGCCGCACCATCCCGAGGTCGCTCGGATGCGACCCATCCGTCGCTGCCTCGGCGTCATCGCCAAGCAGGTCATCACCCTCGAGGTAGTAGAGACCGGTGATGCCCTCTTTCTTAAGCGCCGCCCAACACGCGCGCAACGCAGCGTGATTGTCGTTGTGAAACTGGTTGAGTGCCGGCAGGATCCACGCGTTGGTCTGACGGCGATCCTCAACCAGCACGATCGGCGTCGTGGGGCGTGCGGCGCGGATCTGCTTGACCAGGGGCACACATTTGAGCGTCACGGCCGCCGCGTCCATGTTCGGCAAGCAGTCGATCACGTAGACGGCGGCGTCGATCTTCACCAGCAGGTCGCCAACGGCGGCATCCATGCGGCCGTTTCCGGAAAAGCCAAGGTTCACCACCGGTCGATCCAAGCGACGCCCGAGGATCGCGACGTGGGCCATACCCGGACGCGAGGCGCTGGCGCCGTGTGTGATCGAGGTGCCATAGAAGACGATCGGCTGCTCCGTGCGCGGTGCGAGCCGCTCGAACGACGCGCCGGTGGGGACACCGATCGACAGGCTGTCGATGCCATTGTACAGCGGCAAGTAGATCGCATACTCGCGCGTCCCCGGTGCCAGTCGGCTGATGATGCTCTGGCGAACCACCTTGGCATTGGGTCGTGTCACGCCCACCCAGCGCCATTTCCCGGACGCATCGCGTGCGTACAGATCGAGGCCGCTCACGCCGATCGCCGTCATGTTGGGCATGGCAATGCGGTCGCTGAACAACGTGTAGTTCGCCCAGATGACATCGGCGTTCGTTCTGAAGCGCACCATCATGCCGGCACTGTGCCGGCTCAGCGACCACACGGCCGGCGTGACCGTGGCTTCAGCGAGAGCGGGGAAGCGGTCGAACCATCGTGTGCGCGCGAGATCCGGCCAGGCGCGACCCTCGACTCCCCATTGGGTGATGTCATGCCACTGGAGCGAGGGCTCGGCGGGTGGCGTCGGCGCGGCCGCCGGTGGGGTCTGCGCCTCAAGCGATGAGCCGCGGGCGTCAAGCCCCAAGGCCACCACGGCGAGCGCGGCGAACGTTGAGCATCTGACAATTCGCGCGGTAGCTTCGGTCATGACGGTTCCGGCTAACGTTGGACGGCCGTGACGGCGACAAACGCCTAATATAGCAAGATGACTACGTCGACCACCTGCATCTGTCGCTTTGCCGCCGCTCTCGCCGTCGTGGCACTCATGACGGCGTGCGCTCAAGACCCGCGGCCCGAGCCACGAACCGCCACCGCCGACCCTGCCTTTTGCGCGCAGATCCAGACCACCGG
>JAGNMU010000231.1:0-5027 GCA_017991005.1 Gemmatimonadaceae bacterium
GTGCACGTGACTTTTTACCGTGTGAACGGCGATATGCAGGCGGGCGCCGATGTCCTTGTTGCTGAGGCCTTCGGACAGCAAGTCGATCACCTCGCGCTCGCGTGCCGTCAGTCGCACCGCTTCGCGCACCTTCACTTTGCCTTTGGTCACCACTTCATTGCGCACGATCTGCGCGAACAGCGACTTGGTGAGCGCCTTGGGCAATACCTGCATGCCGGACGCGACGGCACGAATGGTGGCGAAGAACTCATCGAACGATGCGTCTTTCATGATGAATCCTGACGCGCCGGCTCGCACATAATCCGCCACATCCTCCTGCAAGGGGAGCAGGCCCATCACAATCACGTGCGCCAGCGGCACTTCGGCATGCACCGTGGCGGTCAGTGAGAGACTGTCGTGATCTTCGAGGCCGAAATCGACCAGCACCACATCGGGCTTGGCGGTGCGCACCTGCCTGAGCGCCTCTTCGACATCGGCCGACGCCGACAGCACACGGAAGCCGGGCTGGGCGCGAATCATCGCCGCAATGCCTTCACGCATGAGGCGGTTGTCATCGATCAGTACGATCGAGATCAACGTGGGCGCCGCGGTCTCGACCACGGCGGAACTCGGGGCATCCGTCACGACGGGGTCCTCGGTCTCGCGGGTCATGGCATCTATCACGTCAGTGCGCGGGATGCCTCCGCTGACCGAGTGGACGTCGAGTCCGCTTTGCCAGTGTGTGTAATACTGCTCCGTCAGCGAAGCACGCGCAACAGCACGATCCGCATCAGGGACCAAGCGCATTGCGGAGGTGCGTACGTCTTCAGGCCTCTCCGAG
The DNA here is from genome assembly GCA_017991005.1 of Gemmatimonadaceae bacterium. Taxonomy (GTDB): domain Bacteria; phylum Gemmatimonadota; class Gemmatimonadetes; order Gemmatimonadales; family Gemmatimonadaceae; genus Gemmatimonas. The sequence goes on from JAGNMU010000231.1 coordinate 821, forward strand.
ATGACTACGTTCAAACTGTTCAACTTCTGCGGCGACATCATCCGCGGTGCGACCATATCGTTCCTTAATCCGTCCGATGAGCACCTTACGCTTGCCCGCGATGACATCCACGTCATCGTCGGTGAGGTGACCCCACATTTCACGTGCTTTGCCTTCCAGCTCCATCCAGTTGCCTTCAACGATTTGGCGATGCATGAGGGATTCCACGTCGCGTACGGGCCGCGCCCGACGCGAACGCGTGAGTCAGCCCGCGGACCACGCAGGGGAAGGCACCGTTTGCGATCATGCGCGCCGAAGTGCGCGCCGCATGGCGCTTGAGGTTGCGGACCAGAGCGTCGGCCAGCGCAGGCGCATCACGAACGGGCACATCACGCTCGCGCGCATCGGTCAGAACCTGTCGGGTATCCGCCAGACGTTCAAGGAGACGTGCTGAGCGCAGCGGGCGTGCATCCGGACGAACTCGTTGCTCCCGCGCGACGACACGCGCGCGCGCGGCCAGATGATCCGCGCCGAGCAGCTCGCCACGGATTGGGCCGGTCAGGAGCGCTTCGCGGTCACTCAGAGCGGCTTCCGCCCCTGGATCACGCGCACCAGCACAACGATCACGGCAAGCACGAGGAGCACGTGCACAAATCCACCGATGGTGCTGGCCGTGACCATGCCCAGAACCCAAAGCACAAGAAGGATGATGGCGATAGTCATGAGCATGGTGTGTTCTCCGTCAACAATGAGAGGCAGGTACGGGCGGTCGTGCTGCTCCTACCCGACAGCGCACAGAATGACACGCATTTCAGCACGATTTCGCACGAATGTTCTGTTTGTGTGTCGGGCGCATCACCAACGCGCGTCTGTTGGTCCCGTTTCTCAACCGATCTCATGTTTGCTATCTTGTGCACATGTCACCAACACCTCCCTCGCTCAGATCCGCCACGCCACTCCGCCCGGCGTCGTATGCCGGCATTGCCGCAGCACTCGTCTCCATCGTTGGAGCGATAGTGTTGCGCGCGGCGCCAGCCGCCGAAGCCCTCGTGAGTCCCGTGCATCTCGCGCTGGTACTGCTGTTGTACGTGACGGGTGGCGCGCTCGCGGCGCGCTTGGGTGGTGAAGGATGGCGTGCTGGTCTCTTCGCCGGGCTGTTGGACGCGCTGATTGGTCACGCTATGGCGTTCTTCATTGCACCGGCTCCTGACGCGTCCCGCATACAGGCACCGCCAGGACGCGAGATCACGCCGCAGCTGTTGCACGCCATGCAGCTCTGGGGTGCCGTCGCCGGCGCTCTCTTTACCATCGTGTTGGGCATCGTGGGTGGCGCGGTGGGCAGTTGGTATGCCCGCCGTTCCGGCGTCGCCCCACGACGCACGCGCGCCTCATGAGTGCAAACGCCGCGCCGCCCGAAACGGCCGTCCGTCGGCCGCGCAGTGTCAATGTGATGATCGCGCTGTATCTGCTGGTGGCCACCGCCATCACCGCACAGCAAACCGTGGGGAAGGCCCGCAGCGGCAACTACGCCATCTTTCGCGCGGCCTTCGGACATCTGCGCAATGGGCTCGACCTGTACGCGATGTATCCCGCCGAGCAGCTCGACTACTACAAGTACTCGCCGACGGCCGCGCTGATGCTCGCGCCGTTTTCGGTGTTGCCGTATGGCGCCGGACTCTGGTTGTGGAATCTCCTCAACGCCGGTGTGTTGTGCGCGTCCATCGTGCTGCTGCTGCCGGGACGTGCGGCAACCGGCGCGCTGCTCATCGTGCTGCTCGAAGCCGTTGGTGCCATTCAGAACACGCAGGTGAATGCGCTGCTGGCCGGACTGATGATCTTTGCGTTGGTCGACTTGCAGCGCGGTCGCATCGCCGGTGGTGCCGGTGTCGTGGCAATCGGCGCGGCCATCAAGGTGTTTCCGCTGGCGGCCGGGCTCTTTGGCGTGGTGTCACCGCAGCGGTGGCGGCATATCGGCTGGTGCGTCGTCATTGGCGTGCTGTTTCTGGTGGCGCCGCTGCTGGTGACCTCGCTCGATGCATTGTCGATGCAGTACAGCTCGTGGTACGCGCTCACGCAGCGCGACAATGCCAAAGTGGGGATGGCATGGGTGGGCGGGTTGATCGAACTCATGCTCGGGCGGCGCATCCCGCATGCGCCAGTGCAGCTGGCCGGAATCCTCTGGATCATGGCGACGGCCTGGATGGCGCGCACGGCATGGCCCCACGCGACCGTGAGGCACTTGCTGCTCGCGTCGCTGCTGATCTTTGCCGTGATCTTCAATCACATGGCTGAGTCACCGACGTTCGTGATTGCCTACGCCGGCATCGGCATCTGGTGGGCGACGATGCCCCGGGCGCGCTGGCGGAACGTGGTGCTGGGATTGATCATCGTCTTCGGATCGATTGCCGGTTCGGACATCGTGCCGCGTGACATCCGCGTGGCGATCCATGGAGGCTATCAGGTGAAGGCGATCGTGACGGTGATCGGCTGGCTGGCCGTGCAGTGGGATCTGCTGCACCGCCTGCGCGGCGTGGATTCCGATTCGGATTGACAGCGGCTGCGCAGCGCCGCACACTCCGGGCGGCGCGCAGGGCGCCTCCCGTCCGCGGAAAGGACTGAGTCCTCCTGAGTGGTGCGGTCTGCGGTCCCTTTCTCGCGACCCTCCTTTGCCCGATGCCAGCGGACCCCGGGCGTCTCCAGGAGGTTCGTATGTCGATTCGTGGCCTGCCCGTTCGTCCCAATCTGGACCAGCTCCGCCATCAGGCCAAAGAGCTGCATCGTGCGCTCCGCGCGGGTGATGCCGTCGCGCGGGCGGAGTGGGCCGAGTATGGGCCGCGTGGTGATCCCGCCGCCGCCAAGCTCGCCGACGCGCAGCATCTGCTCGCCCGTCTGTATCAGGCCACCAGCTGGCCGCGCGTCGTGCAGGCGTGCGCCTTGAGTGAGGCGCTGTGGGACGACGATCTCGCCACCGTGCAGCGGCTCGTGCGTACGCATCCTTCACTCCTGCATGAGCACGTTCTCATTCGCAAGAACAGCAACTGGGGCCCGCCGCTCTCCTACGCTGCCAATCTCGGTCGGGACCGGATCATTCGCTGGTTGTACGAGATGGGCGCCACCGACGGGCTCGCGCACGCGCTCGACCGGGCGCTCTTGCAGGGCCAGACCGACACGGCGCGTCTTCTGCATGGTCTGATGGGGTCACCGGGCGTGCCAGAAGGATCGCTGGACGGTCCGGCGTACACGCTGAACCTGTCCGGTACACAACTCGCCTTGGAGCTTGGCGCGCGCGTCATCACGGCCGACGGTCGCCGGCTGGCTCCGGTCGATGTGGTCCTCGAAACGGACAGCCGGAAACCGTCGGTGAAACACGCCATCCTCGCGCTGTATGAACAGCATGGACTGGTGTATCCCGACACCCCGCCCATGGCACTGCATCGAGGGCGGCTCGACCTGCTCGAGGCGCATCTGGCGCGCGACCCCGCGCTGCTCACGCGCACCTTCACGCACGAAGAGATCTATCCGCCGTCGATGGGATGTCACGACGAGGTGCAGGCGACGCACGCCACGCCTCTGGCGGGCACGACGTTGCTGCACATGTGTGCGGACTACGGCGAAATCGAGATCGCGCGTTGGTTGCTGGACCGCGGGATGCCAGTGAACACGCGCGCGACGATCGATGACGAGGGGTTTGGCGGACACACGGCGCTGTTTTCGGCGGTGGTATCGCAAACCAATTTCTGGCGCAACTATCAGCGCCGCCCGGAGGACGTGCAGGACGACGCCGCATTCACGCGTCTCCTGCTCGATCACGGCGCCGACCCGCACGTGCGCGTGTCGCTGCGCAAGCAACTGCACCCGGGGTATGGTGACGATACGCTGTACGTCTATCGCGACGTGACGCCACTCTCGTGGGGAGAGCAGTTCAGCAACCCGTTGTTCGTCAGTCGCGCGGCGATGCGACTGATTGCGGCTCGATCGTAAGCACGACAAACAGCAACGGCTTGGTTGCGGTGGCCGTTCCTGACGGCCGCCGCAACCGCAGCGCCGCGAACGGCGAACGGCGAACTGCGAACTGCTTTGTCGCAGAGGCGCAGAGGCGCGCTGTCGGGGAGTTCGGAGCCATTCCCAACGTTCTTTTTTGGGGAACGGCAACGGCTTGTAGGACACGGGCCTCTGCGTCCCCTGCGTCTCTGCGACTCTGCAGTGGTTGTTCCCTGCGCCCGCCGCA
>JAGNMU010000231.1:5127-6754 GCA_017991005.1 Gemmatimonadaceae bacterium
GCGAACGGCGAACCGCTTTGTCGCAGAGGCGCAGAGGCGCAGAGGCGCGCTGTCGGGGAGTTCGGAGCCATTCCCAACGTTCTTTTTTGGGGGAACGGCAACGGCTTGTAGGACACGGGCCTCTGCGTCCCCTGCGTCTCCGCGACTCGGCAGTTGCTGTTCCACGCGTGGACCAAGCAATGCCACGAACTCGTCGCCGCGGGGTATTGACCCTACGGTCCGGACTCGGCTCATTTCAGTCGTGATCCCGGACCAACTGGTCGTGATCCTGGCGTCCTATTGCTGGAGAGCCCATGCACTGTTCGGTCACTCATCACGGTGTCCCCATCGGGACCGTCGAGTTGCATCTCGAGGGTGGCCGCGCCGATGGGGTGGTGGACGTGCTGCCGGCGTACGACGCCGTTCGGCCGATGGTGCGGCGCGCCTCGCAGGTGATTGCCGACGTGCGCAACGACTCGGCGGCGTCCCGGGTGGATCGGCGCGCCCGGTTTCGCGAGGCGGCGGAGCTCACGCGGCAGCTCGAACTGCGCGATGACGACGGGCACGTGGTGGCGGCGGACTACATCATTCTGCACGACGACGCGGGTGCCGAGTCGCCGACGCTGACCGCCATTGGAGTGCAGGGAGGGTAGCGTCGTGGCGCTGTCAGATAGCAGACACATGACCGTGAGTGCGTGGTGACGGACTATTCGTTTGTACCGCTGGAGCATGATCGGTTGACGTCGGACGAATCGACGGGCCGCGCGGCGCAGTTTCTGGCACACATGAGCCGCCGGCGGACGACCCGGCATTTCTCCACCGAACCCGTGCCGCGCGCGCTCATCGAAGCGGCGATTGCCACGGCAGGAACGGCGCCCAGTGGCGCGCATCAACAGCCATGGACGTTTGTGGCGGTGAGCGATCCTGCGCTCAAGGCCGAGATCCGTCGTGCAGCGGAGGAAGAAGAGCAGGCGTTCTATCGCGAGCGAGCCACGCCCGAATGGAAAGCCGCTCTCGCGCCGCTCGGCACCGACGAGCACAAGCCGCATCTCACCGACGCGCCGTGGATCGTCGTGCTGTTTCGTCAGGCGCACGGACTCGCGCCGGATGGCACAAAAACGACGTACTACTATACGCAGGAATCGTGCGGCATCGCCGCCGGATTCTTTATTGCGGCGGTGCACACCATGGGACTCGTGACGCTCACCCATACGCCCAATCCCATGGCGTTTCTGTCCCAACTGCTCGGCCGCCCCGCCAATGAAAAGGCGATGCTCGTCATGCCGGTCGGATATCCTGCGACGGGCGCGAAGGTGCCGGATCTGCAGCGCAAACCCGTGGACGAGATTGCCGTCTGGAAGTGAGCGACGCGTGGTTGCGGCGCGACCGCTACTTCACGGTGTGCCCGATCAGCGCGTCCCCGCCACGATGTACATCCGCCCGCTCCGAAACCCGTTCACGTTGCTCCAGCTCGACGTGATCAGCAGGTCGACGAGCCCATCGCCGTTCACGTCGCCGATGCCGGTGGCGTCGAAGCCCAGCGTTTCGCCCGGCACGCGCCCGGTGATCGTGCGGAGCAGCGCGCCGTCTTTGCCCGAGTACAGATAGGCGCGTCCACCCGGCTCTTAGACACATCTCCGAGCCCACG
>JAGNMU010000232.1 GCA_017991005.1 Gemmatimonadaceae bacterium
ACGCCACCCCGCCGCCGCGTCCGCCACCCCCGCCACCACCGAAGCCGGCAGGAATGCCGCCACCCGCGGGGGGATTCAACAGCAGTCGCGCCTGCGCCAACGCGGTCGAGTCATACCCCGCCTTCTTCAGCGAGTCGAGCACCACCGGTCCACGCACCGCACGCAAAATCGAGTCACGCTTTTCGCTTGGCGACAGCGCCGCACGCGGCTGCGGCTTGGGCGTGATGCCATAGCTCCACGTCACCGTATGCAAGCCGGGCGCGCCCGGACCGGTGAGTGACTGCAGCGTATCACCCGACGCATCCACGATGTGAATGCGCGCGGTCTGACCACCCGCACCCGTCACACGGTACGAAATGGATGCACCGTACGTCGGGTTTGGCGTGGCGAAAAACGCCTGCGCGTTGCCGTTGCCGGAGGCGCCGAGGGTTGGGCCTTCTCCCCACTGGAACGCGGGCTTGGGCTCGAACAGGTGAATGGCCTTGGCCACCACCTGCGTGTTCATCTGCGACAGCGGCGCGATGTCGGCAATCCAGATACCACGGCCGTGCGTCGCGGCAATGAGCTCGCGGTCACGCGGATGGATCTGCAAGTCGTACACCGGCACGCTCGGGAAATTCGCCGCGAACTTGTTCCACGTCTTGCCGCGATCGATCGACGCGTACACGCTGATCGACGTGCCGACAAAGAGCACATCGCGGTTGTTCGGATCTTCGCGGATCACGTGCACGAAGTCACCGGGACCGCCAACGGGCAGATTGTTCACCATCGACTTGAACGTCTTGCCGCCGTCGTTGGTGACAAACAGATACGGCTTGAAATCGCCCCACCGATGATTGTCGTACGCCACGTAGAACGTCTCGGTATCGAACTTCGACGCCTCGATGCGCGACACCACCACTTCACCGCCGTTGGGCAACATCGGCGCGATTTTCGGCGTGAGGTTTTCCCACGTGGCGCCGTCGTTGGCCGACTTCCACACGTTGCCATCGTCGGTGCCCGCGAAGATGAGACCCGGCTTGGCGGGGCTTTCTTCGATGGCCACGATGGTGCCGTACGTTTCGGCGCCGGTCGCGTCGACGGTGATACCGCCCGTCAAACGCAGCGACGTGTCGATCTTCGCTTCGAGCTTCTTGGACAGATCGGGCGAAATGATGTTGAAGTCTTCACCGCGCTTGACCGACTTGAGCAGACGGTTGCCGGCAAAGTAGATCACCGCCGGATTGTGCGGCGAGATGAAGAACGGCGAGTTCCAGTTGAAGCGCAGCGACAAGTCGATGGAATCCTGCTTCTGCTGCGTACGCAGCGCCGCGATGGCGGTGGTCTGTGCGCGCGTGGCCGGCGCGAGTGGGTCACCACGGATGATCGCGATGGAGTCTTCCCACTGGCGATACTTGCCCTGCCATGACGGCTTGCTGAACTGCAACCGTTCGCCGCTCTTGAGATTCAGACGTGACGCGTTGCCACCTTGCGACTCGCCGTAGACGATGTTGGGATCGGTCGGATCCATTGCGGCGTAAAAGCCGTCGCCGCCCGCAATCGTGAACCAGTAGCCGAGGGTCGTCTGTCCCGCACGACGACGGCTCGGGCCACACCAGGTGCCGTTGTCCTGTGCACCGGTGCAGATGTTGTACGGGACCGCCATGTCGTACGCGACTTCGTAGAACTGGGCGATGGGCAGATTTTGCATCTGCATGAAGTTGCCGCCCTTGTCATACGTGAACGCGATACCGCCATCGTTGGCCAGCACCCAGCGTTCGGGATCGTTTGGATCGATCCAGAGTCCGTGATCGTCCACGTGCACGTTCTGCGCGGCGTCACGCGAGGTCTTGCCGCCGTCGTCGGACACTTGCAGCTGGGTGCTCGAGAAATACACACGATCCGGATTCTTGGGATCGGAGCGCACCTGCGAGTAGTAGAACGGACGCACGTTGATGCTGTTCATCTTGGTCCAGGTCGCGCCACCGTCGGTGGAACGCCAGAGACCATTGTCACGCGGTGTGCGCGACGGCTCCCACTTGCCCTTGGCATCGAGACCGGTGCCTTCGAGCATCGCGTACATCACGTTGGGATTGCTGCGGTTGATATCGAGTCCGATGCGTCCCTTCACGCCATCGGGCCAGCCACCGCCTTTCACTTCGGCCCACGTGGTGCCGCCATCAGTGCTCTTCCACAGCGCGGAGCCCGGACCGCCGCTCATCAGCGAGTACGGCGTGCGATACCGCTCCCAACTGGCCGCGAACAGGATGTTCGGGTCTTTCGGGTTGATCGCGATATCGATGAAGCCGGCTTTGTCGCTGACAAACTTCACCAGCTGCCATGTGGTGCCGCCGTCGGTGGTGCGATACACGCCACGCTCAGGATTGGACTTCCACGTGGCGCCCAGTGCGGCGACGAACACGATGTTGGGATTGGTCGGGTGAACGACAATGCGTCCGATCGCTTCCGTCTTTTCCAGGCCCTTGAGTGTCCACGTGATGCCGCCGTCGGTGGACTTGTAGATGCCGCCGCCCGGATCGATGGAGTTGCGCGAGTTGGGCTCGCCCGTGCCGGCCCACACCTGCTGCGTGTCGGACGGTGCGATGGCGAGCATGCCCATCGAGATGACGCGCTTGTCGTCGAAGACGGGGCGCCAGGTGATGCCGTTGTTGGTGGTCTTCCAGATGCCGCCACCGGCGGCGGCGACAAAGAGCGTCTTGGACGGTCCGGGAATGCCGACAACATCGGAGAGTCGGCCCATGAAATTGGCCGGTCCGATGTTTCGCCATTTCATGCCCGCGATCGTGGCGGAATCGACTGCTTGTGCGCCGGCAACAGCAGATATCGCTGCTGAGGCGAGCACCAGTGCGAGTCCGCCCGTGCGTGCGGTAAATCGGGAGGGGGACATTGAATCTGGGCGTGGAGGGAGAGCTGATACCCAACCGTGGTGGGTCAACTATATGAAACGTGCTCCTGTCCCGCGACGTTTAACGGTATGACTTCCGCTACCGGCATTGCCGCCTTTTCCGCCACCGGGCCACTCGGCCCATGGTCGTTCGACCGCCGCGCCCCGGGCGCGCGCGATGTGTCCATCGAGATCCTGTTCTGCGGGATCTGCCATTCGGACCTCCATACGGTCCGCGGCGAGTGGGGCTCGATCGCCTACCCGCAGGTGCCCGGCCATGAAATAGTGGGGCGTGTGACCGCCGTCGGCACCGAGGTGAACGCGTTTGCCGTCGGTGATCACGTGGGCGTGGGGTGCATGGTGGACAGCTGCCTGAGCTGCCCCAGCTGCGCGCAGGGGCTGGAGCAGTATTGCGACGCCGGCAACACGGGTACGTATGGTGGCACCGAGAAGGAAACCGGCAAACCGACGCAGGGCGGTTACTCGAGTTCGATCGTCGTGGATGAGCGGTTCGTGCTGCGCGTGCCCAAGGGAATGGACCTGGCCGCCACGGCGCCGCTGCTCTGCGCGGGGATCACCACCTATTCCCCGCTCCGCCACTGGAAAGCGGGACCGGGCAAGCGGGTGGCAGTGGTAGGGATCGGCGGGCTGGGGCACATGGCGGTCAAGCTGGCACGGGCGATGGGCGCGCACGTGGTCGTGCTCACGCGCACTGCAGGGAAAGCGGACGACGCCATGCGCCTGGGCGCCCACGAGGTCGTGGTGTCCACCGACAAGGCGGCCATGAAGGCCCTTGGTAACAGTCTGGATCTGATCATCGATACGGTAGGCACGCCGCACAACATCGAGTCAGAGATGCGATTGTTGCGCCTTGATGGCGCTTTGGTGTTGCTTGGCGGCTCGCCAGAACCGCATCCGTCGCCGGGCGCATTCACCTTCATCACCAAACGGCGCACGCTGTCAGGCTCGCTCATTGGTGGTATCGCCGAAACGCGGGAGATGCTCGATTTCTGCGCCCAGCACGGGTTGGCGGCGGATATCGAACTGATCTCGGCCGACCAGGTGAACGAGGCCTACGAGCGGATGCTCACGAGCGACGTGCGCTACCGATTTGTCATCGACCTGTCCACTTTGGCGTCGCCTAAGTGACCAGGGCGCAAGGATTTCCCGGATAGGCCAGTGGTAAGGGATTCCTGCTCAAGTCTGGCTCAGCGGTGGTCGACCCTCTGAGTCATGACTGTCGAATCGCCGGACATGAACGCGACCCTGCAGAGCCAGGCGCGCTTGCAGGAAATCGCCGATTTGGGACTGCTCTCAGGTGATGTGGACGCGGTGCTGCAGGAGTTGTGCACCAGCGCGGCCACGGAGTTCGGGTTGCCCATTGGTCTCGTGAGCATCGTGCTCGACGAAGCGCAGCATTTTGCGGCGTCGCACGGCCTCGGTGGTTGGCTGGACGCGGCCAAGGGTACACCGATCGAGTGGTCCTTCTGCCGGTACGCCGTGGCATCGCGCGAGCCGTTTGTGGTGGAGAACGCGCGCGCGCACGCACTCGTGCAGCACAATCCGCTCGTGCAACTCGATGGCGTGCGCTGCTACGCGGGGATTCCACTCATCTCGTCCCGCGGGTTTGCGCTGGGATCGTTCTGTGTGATCGGCACGGAGGAGCGCAGCTTCGACGAACCGGCGCTCGAGCGTCTACGGGCCTTTGCGACGCAGGTGGTGGCGCGCATCGAGGCTCGGCGCGTGGTGCCGACCGCGCCGTCCCCGGTGAGGCGTGCCCCCGCACCGGTTGTCGACACGCCGGCGGCCGCGGTTGCCGTTCCCGTCGAACGGGTCCCAGGCTACGAACTCGAAGCGCCGACGCACGGCAGCATGCTCGATGTGCTCGAACGCTACGTCGAGTGCGATGAGGCCAAGGACGTGTGGGTGATGCTGTGTAAACGCGTGGGGCTCGACCCCCACTCACCGACGGTGGACCCCAACGACGCCATGAAACTGGTGGACGCGCTCGAGGGTGAGGGCGGCGTGTTCGCGAGCTGTGCCAAGGGGCTGCGCATCCGCATCATGACGTATCTGCTGCTGGGGCAGCGGACGGGGATGTTGCAGGCGGCCGCAGGCGTGTGACTGGCCGACGGCCATTCAAGCAGCAGCGAGAGCGAGGCTGAGAACGGCGTTGAGGGCGCGAAGAACTCCAATGTTGGGAGGACGCCGAGGCTGTGAGGGATATGTGTGGACGTGAACACCGCTGTATTTCTGAGGGGCGGCACAACGTCCTCGGCAGGCACGGGGCGATTCCCATTCTTTCTTAACAAACAGCAACAGCCACACCGCGCCGCCAGCCGAGGCCTTCACCGATCCCTCAATTCCTCAGCGAGCTCTGGGTTCAGAAGTGTAGCTCTCGCTGTTCTCTTCCCCTGCCCCCAAGTGATGCTGACTAGCTCGCTTCCGGCTGTGTTCCCACATCGACATTGCCGAACACGGCGCGTCCGCGCAGTCGCACCACGGGCGCCGTACCGACCATCGGCATCGCGCCCGGCGTCACAGCGCAGGTGAAGGACCCCAGGACCCCGCTGCCATCGTTTTCGACCCGCACGCCGGGCGGCAGGTAGATCTCGACGTTGCTGAATACGCAACTGATGTCGATCTCGGCGAACGGTGGAAAGGCGGCCTCGCGCAGATCGAGGACCACATTGCCAAAACGCGCCCGCACCTCGAGCCGGGCCGGCACGTCCATATCACCGCGCCGCTCGATATTGCCGAACGTGGCGCTAATGGTGCGCGACATCGCCCCGCGCTCGTGCGTGAGCGACGCGCCGGACGGACGCACGGTGGTGAGTGACGCGTGCGCTGGCAGATCGACCGTGAGCGCCGCCAACTCGTCGGTGGAGCGCGCCTGATAGGCAAGATCGAGCCGACGTTCCAGTTCTTCGAGCGTGAGACGGTCGGCGGCGAACTGTTCTCCCAGTCGCTGCACGACCGCCTCACGCATGGGCGTCACTTCACCTTCCGGCATTCTTTCAGGATCTTCCGTTCGACGTCTTTCGGGTTGCCGATGGTGGCGTAGAACTCATCGAAATAGGTCAGCGTTTCCTTGACCACGCGTGGCGCCATGAGCTGGCCGAGTGGGTCGGCGTAGAGCGCGTAGATGGCGGCTTTCTTTTCCTGAAAGCGCGGAAGCAGTCGTGTGACTTCGGCGTTTTCGCTGCAGAAGCCGCGGTAGAGACGGTTGCGCACCGTCTTGATAGGCAGCGAGACATCGGGAGCCGCGTACGTCGCATCCACCGCACCCGAGAAATCGAAGTCGTACGCGATCGGCAGGTTCGAACCGTTTGGCAAGGCAATCAGTTCGGCGTTGTGCAGGCCGCTGATCGAAAAATCGGTGTTGCCGATCATGTATTGAAACAGATACGAGATGGTCGCCGTCTCGGGCTGCAGATCTTCGGGCATCGCGCCCTGCGATTTGAGAATCTTGCCGCCGGCGCGCGCCGCCACGGACGCAGGATCTTCCACGATGAACGCAAAATGCGTGGACTCGACCTTGCCCGATGCACTGTCGGCATAGCTCATACGAAACAGTCGCACCTGATGACTGACCGGTGTGAGCAGCCGGTAAATCCGATAGAGCTGGAACTCCTGCAGCACATACTGTTCGTACGTCGTGGTGTTCCGGCAATAACTCACGAGCTTTGGTTCATCGACATCGTGAAACACGCTGCCTTTGACTTCCTTGTTGGCAAAGTTGAAGCGCAGCGGCGGAAAATCGCAGTTCTTGAGGCGCCAGATGCCACGGGTGCGCACGCGGAGCGGCACCACGCGCTTGCCGCCAGGCGCGTCGCTGT
>JAGNMU010000233.1 GCA_017991005.1 Gemmatimonadaceae bacterium
TGCCGGCGCTGCTATCGGAGTCGGACTCAGCGCGATGCGACCGGTCCGGAGGGTTTGAGTCGTTCGTCATGAGGGTTGACTGACCCGTGCAATCTAAACACCGGGACAGGCCGGAGAAGTGGAACGCCCCGCAGATCTCTCGATCGACGGGGCGTTCTGGTATACGGTCACGGCAGCCGCGTTGGCCGCTGGCCGCGCCTATTCGTAGCGCAGTGCCATGATCGGGTCGAGGCTGGCGGCCCGACGGGCCGGCCACACGCCAAAGATCACGCCGACCGCAGCCGAGAAGGCAAAGGCCAGCACAACCGATTGCGACGAGATCTCGGTGTTGAAGTTGGCGAACTTGCTCATCGCCATCGCGCCTCCGGCCCCGAGCGCGACGCCGATCGCGCCTCCCAGCAGGCAGAGCACCACCGCCTCGATCAGGAACTGGAACAGAATGTTCTTGCTGGTGGCACCCAGCGCTTTGCGCACCCCGATTTCACGCGTCCGCTCGGTGACGGAGACCAGCATGATGTTCATGATGCCGATGCCGCCGACGATGAGCGACACCGAGGCGATACCGGCGAGGAGCGACCCAAACACCTTGCTCGTTTCCGCGGCGGTGGTCAGGAAGTCGGCCTGATTGCGAATGTTGAAGTCGTCGTCCTTCTCGCGCGGCAACCGGTGCTCGCGGCGAAGGATCTTCTGAATATCCGCCATGGCCTCGGGAATCAGAGCCTCCGACTGCGCCAGCACCGAGATGGAGCCGACGCGATCCGTGCCGAGCACACGGAAGCGCGCCGTGTTGAGCGGAATCAGAATCTGATCGTCTGGGTTGCCGAACGCTGAGGACTGGCCCTTTGTCTTGAGCACGCCGATCACGGTGAATTGAATGCCGCGAATACGCACGCTTTCGCCGATGATCGCCTGGATGTTCTCAACGCCGAGATTGGTCAGCACCGCCGGTCCAAGCACGACCAATCGCTGTTTGCCGGCGTCTTCCTGCGTCGTGAACATGCGGCCGCCCTCGAGTTCGTACTTGCGAACCTCGAGGTAATTGGCCGTCGTGCCCACCACGCGCGTGCTGGCGTTCTTGCTGTTGAACTGGATCTGCAGATCCCGCGTCATCTCGGGCTGCACGGCGGTGATCTTCGTGCCCTGTTCTTCGACGGCCTGCGCATCGGCCATCGTCAGTCGGGCGCGATCCGCGCCCGACGCGATACCACCCATACCGCGCACCTGACCCGCCTGCACCGTGAGCAGGGTGGTCCCGAGCGAGGCAATGCGCGCATTGATCGAACTTTGCGCACCGCGGCCGATGCCATCCATCGCGATCACGGCACCAACGCCGATGACGATACCGAGCATGGTGAGCAGCGAACGCAGTTTGTTCGCCCGCAGCGCGCCCAGCGCGACGCGAAAGACTTCGGCGTAGAGCATACTAGCGGCCTCCGGGTCCGCGACCGCCGCCACCACCGCCGCCGCCCGGTGCGCCACCGGCGCCCGGCGTCGTGCGCTGCACACCCGGCACACCACCACCACTCATGTTGCGGAAGCGGTCGTTCTGCTGATCGCGCTTGGCCTGCAGTGCCGCGACCGCCAGTGACGCGACCTTGTCGCCCTCACGAAGCCCCGAGATGACTTCGGAGTAGTCGTAGTTGGAGGCGCCAAGCCGGACCAGACGCGGCTCGAACTTGCCCTCACCGATCTGCACAAACACCAAGGCGGTGCGCACGCGCGTCACGCCACCCGGACGACCGCCGCCCATGCCGGCGCCCAGTGGCGCACCACCGGCACCCGTCGCACCGCCGGCGCCGCCACGTCCAGTGCCCCCGGCGCCGCGACCCGATCCGGTATCACCACCGCGGCCGCCACGCTGACCACCACCGGCCATCGCCGCACCGCCCGTAGCTCCTCCGCCCGTGGCACCACCCATGCCCCCGCCTGCGCCGCTGTCGCCGCGATTGCGGCGTCCGGTCGCGCCGCCCTGACCGGCTCCGGCGTTACCCGCATTGCCTGCCGCCGCACTGCCGCCGGCCGCATCGACGCTGCGCGCCGCCGGCGCATCAACGGACGGCTGTCCCATGCCGCCATTGCCACCGCGACCACCGCCCATCTGCGACTGCATCTCGCGCACCGCCGCTGTCACCGAGTCCGGATCGAGTCCGACCATCGGCGCCATGGTTGCCGCCTCACGCACCGTGCGCACGGCGTCATTGGCCACCGCCAACACATTCTCACGGCGATCGACGATCATCGACACTTCGCCGTTCATGCCGGGCTTGAGAAAGCCTTCGCGATTGTCGAGCGAGACAATCACCGGGAACATCGTCACGCTCTGCGACACCACGGCCTGCGGTTCGATCTTCTCGACGGTGCCCTGAAACGGACGCTCGGGATACGCATCGACGGTGACGCGCGCCGGCTGGCCCGCTCGCACATTGCCGATATCGGTTTCGTTCACCAGCGCACGCACACGCACCTTCGTCAGATCCGCCATCTTGAGCAGCGTGGTGCCACCGGACACCGATCCCGTGGCCGACGCAATCACCTGACCGAGCGACACCGGCTTGTCGATGATCGTGCCGCTCACCGGCGCCACGACCGTTGCATCTTCGAGACGTTGCTTGGCCAGATCGAGGTTGGTGGTGGCGCGCACGATCGAACCCTGTGCCTGCGTCAGCGTCAACGTCGCGGCTTCGAATTCCGGCGTCGTGATGATGCGGTTCTTGAAGAGATCATCCGCACGCTTCTTGGCGGCCAGCGCAATCTCGAGGCTCGCCTGCGCGCTCTTGAGATCGGCGCTCGACTGATCGTACTGGTTCTGCACGTCGCGCGTATCGACCTGCACCAGGAGATCGCCGGCGCGCACCTGTGTACCGGTTTCCACGGGGATCTTGGTGATTTGCCCCGATGCTTTCGACTTCACTTCGATCACATTGATCGGCTCGACCGCACCGGTCGCCTGTGCATCCACCACAATCGTCCGACGACCGACCGTCTCGGTCCCGACCGGGGCGGGCGCTTCCTTTTTCGCCGCGCACGCGCCGAGCAGCGCACTGGCGGCGGCAAGCGTGGCAACGACACGAATGGGACGCAGGGAATTCACGACGTGATCACTCCACCGATGAGAAGCCAGCCGGACGGATGGCCCCGTCAACGGACGCGAGAACACGGATTCGGTCGGGCGCATCACAGCTCCCGTCCAACCAGCGAGGACAGCTGCGCACGCGCCACCCGGCCATCGAAGCGCGCCTGAATGAGCGCCTGTCGTGCCTGATTGAGCTGTGTCTGCGAGGTGAGCAGATCGAGCAGCGTGGATGCACCGAGCGCGTAGCGCTGCTGTTGCACCCGCAGATCTTCTTCGGCGGCCGCGACCGAGGCCAACTGCACGGAGACGCGCGCCTGCGCGTTCTGCGCCGAGCGGAGCAACGTGGTCAGGTTCGCACGTGCCGCCAGTCGCGCGTCGCGTTCCTGCGCTTCCGCGTTCTGCAGTGCCACGTCCAACTGTACCGACTGCGTTTCGCGCTGGAACCCGTTGAAGAGCGCGTACGAGATGTTGAAGTTCATCGTCTGACGGCTGGCATTGTTGCCGCCTACCAGCAGCAGTTGACGTCCAGCAAATCCTTTGCTGTTGTCGCTGAACGAATAGTTGTACGACATGCTGATCGTGGGCAGGTACGATGAGCGCTGTGAGCGCTTCGCGGCCGCCGCGACGGCCACGTTGTACTTGGCCAGACGCACCGATGGTCCGTCCAGCAGCAGTGCGCTCAACTGCGCTTCCGAAGGCAGCGGCGTCGACGCATCGACCGTGTCGGAGGCTGAGGCCGCAATCGGACTGGTCGATCCCGCAACACGGGTGAGCGCGGCGTTGGCGACGCGCAGGTCGTTCTCGGCCGTGAGGACTGCCAACTGCGCGTTGCCGACCTGGATGGCCGAACGCAGCGAATCGGACTTCGTGGCGACACCGGCCGAGACGCGCGCCGATGAGGCGCGCAGCTGCTGCTCCGCCTGCTCGAGCTGGGCCTTGGCCGCGGCGGCCGATTCACGCGCGGCGAGCGCGGCATAAAACTGCTGGCGCACCTGGAGTTCGGCATCGAAGCGCGCCGACACGGCCGATACTTCGGCGACGTCGGCGGTGGCGCGAATGCGATTCACTTCGGACATCCGACGACCACCGTCGAACAACTCGAGGTTCATGCCGAGCCCGTTACTGTAGCTCCACGGGTTGCCGCTGAGCGCGGTGAGCTGGCCGTTGAAGTTGTTGATCGTGGTGCCCTGCGTGCGTCCGCTGCCCACCGTGAGGTTCATGGTCGGCACATAGGCGCCATACGCCTGACGCCGAGCGGCACCCGCGTTGCGATCGAGACCACGCGCCTGAACAGCCGCCGGCGCATTGCGCATCGCGAGCTCAATGGCTTCGCGCAAACTCACTGGACGTGCCCCATCTTCGGCGCCGCTGCCCTGAGCACCAAGCGGGGCGGCCATCAGGACCGCCCCAGCGAAGACCATGGCGCAGACCGACGTGTATCGGCGGGTCATCGTCCGCCCTCCCGCGAGCGCGAGACACTGTCTGCACTCTTGGTGCGCTCGTTCCGCTCGATGATGGCCTTGAAGACGGCCTGCTGAGCGGGTTCGAGCGTTTGCAACATCAACACGCGACCACTGTCGCGCACGGAATCGATAGCGGGCTTGATGCGCTGCATGATCTCCCCGGATCGGGCACGCCGCCAGTCGAATACCGAGTCGATGACTCGGCGCTGGTCGGGTGTAAGGTTCAGTTCCTGCGCGAGTGAGTCGCGACCGGCCTTTTCGTCGTACAGACGCGGCACGGGACGAGACCCGGAGACGGCACGGTCGGCGGCAAAGCCAACCGCACTGCCGGTGAGAAACGCCCCGACCAGAAACATCAGGGCAAGCGATTTGGGGCGGGGAGTTGTGGACACGGTCCTGAAATCGCGGCTAGTAGTCGAATGGATCGAGGTACCGCTCAGGCGCATCAAGCGGCAGGCGGCGACGTCCGCCAAACGAGAACGTCGCGTCATCGATCGGTGTCCCGGTTTCCACGGCGGCGCGCGCGGCAAAATCGGTGTTGTACTCCGGCGCGCCATGGCGCAGCACCGTTGCACCGGCCAGCAGCAGCGCGATGGTGGCCGCGATCGCGCCCGCCGTCCGCCACTCTGACAACACCGCCCACCATGCCACCACCGGCGAGTCGCCGATGCGCGACATCACGCGCTGCTCGAGCTGCTGCCAATAATCTTCGTCATCCGGCGCCGTATAGGCGGCGCGCAACAGGGACGTCAGCTCGGGATCCGCACCCGTGCTTCGTTCGTTGTCGATCCGCTTGAAGTCCTTCATGTGGTGCTCCGCAAATTGCCCAGGAGGCGCCGCAAGTGCGCTCGGGCGTGGTGCAGGTCCGATCGGGCGGTGCCCTCGGGAATTCCGAGGAGTGCGCCGATCTCCGCGTGCTTGTATCCCTCTACATCGTGCAGCACGATCACTGCACGCTGTCGTTCACCCAACGTGCCGAGCGCCGTCGCGAGACGGGCGCGCAACTCATCTGCTTCGGCCGGATCGCGATGCGGCGACGACAACGTCTCCGGCAACTCGTCCGCGTCCCGCACTTTCCGACGTCGCGCGATATCCAGCGCTGCGTTGGCGACGATGCGATGCAACCACGCGCCAAACGCCTGTTCCGGACGAAAGCGCGCCAGCGCACGGAAGGCATGCAGAAAGCCCTCCTGTACCGCATCCTCGGCGTCATCGTGCGACAACACAATCGAACGCGCCACCGCATATGCGCGCCGCTGATGACGACGTACCAGTCCTGCAAAGGCCGCGTTATCCCCTTCCTGCGCGGCCAACACCAATGCGCGCTCCTCGTGCGCATCCGACGTGCCTGCCGCCCCCCGGTCAGCCACCACCGGGATCAGCGGAATCACCTGTTCATCCGGTCGCGTTGGCGACTCCTGCTCGTCACCGTCCACCGGCCATCCGGACACATCGCTCGAAGAGCGCTGCGTGGGAGCGGGGATCGGAAGGGCGAGAGAAGTCACTGGGCGCGGAGGAGTCATCCGAATTACGCGTCCGTGCCGGAGGGCGTTGAGGATGCGCGTGCGCTCCCCCCCGTTCCGGCAAGACCGAGCGGACCGGCGGCGTGCTGCATGGCTCCAAGTACGACGGCGATATGCTCATCCAGCGCGATCCCCAGTGCTTCAGCACCCTGTATGACGTCATCCCGGTTGACTCCCCGGGCGAAGGCCTTGTCCTTCATCTTCTTGCGTACCCCGGAGACGTCCACATCAGCGACCGCGCGGGACGGTTTGACCAACGCCGACGCCGTGATCAGTCCCGTCAGTTCGTCACAGGCAAACAACGTCTTGGCCATCAGCGACTCCCTCGGCACCCCAGTGTAGTGCGCATGGCCCAGCACCGCCGCGCAGATCTCGTCGGGCCATCCCAGCCGCCGCAATTCGGCAACGCCAGCTGCTGGATGTTCGACGTCGGCATGCTGCTCCGCGTTAGGAAAGCGCTCGTAGTCGTAGTCGTGGATCAATCCCGTTACGCCCCACAACTCTTCGTCTTCGCCAAACCGCACCGCATAGGCACGCATGGCGGCCTCGACCGACAACATGTGCTTGCGCAACGATTCGGACTGCGTCCATGCGGTGACGAGCGCCCAGGCATCGTCTCGGGTGGGAAAAGGCATAGC